>NZ_LUKH01000002.1:0-245197 GCF_001593695.1 Leisingera sp. F5
ACATAGCTGAACAGCGACCCGCTCGCCTCGTCCGTCCCGCGCATCGCAACCTCCCGCCGCCGCTGCCGTGCTGAAGGTGAATCATGTTCTCGTAACCGCGTCGAGGGCCGACTTTTTCAGCAGCCTGCTAAGCCTGGGAGCGCAACTTCTCCCTCAAGCACGGAGTTACGCAAGATGGACCACTATCAAGATAATCCCTATGGCGCGGCGAGGTTTGCAACCTTTGAGGAGGTCTGTCACGCCGGGCTTTTGCGCCCCCACGGCGTTGAATTCGGCCTCGTGCGTGGCCGCCCGCTGTTCCACAACAACCGCGCCGGGGTCAAAGTGACAGGCGGCGCGGGCAGCGGGAAGACATCGCAGACGGCGATCCCGATGATCCTGGGCAGCCGTGGTGTGTTCGTGCTGCTGGATGTCAAAAACGGCGAGATTACCCGCGTGATTGAGCCCCACTGCGCCCTGTCCGGCATTCCGCTTTATACGCTTGATCCATACGGGGTGACGGGGTTCCCGCAGCTTCGCACTTCTTTGCTGTCCCACCTTAAATCCGGTTCGTCCACGCTGGTGCCGGACTCCCAGCGCTTCTGGCAGGCGATCCTGCCCGATAGCGGCGGTGACAGCCGTTTCTTCGATCAAGCCGGGCGGCGGTTTGGCGATGCCGTCACCCGCCATGATGTTGGCCTTAATGGCAGCACCTCGCTCCTGCGGCTCTTCGAGATTTTCTCGATGCTGCGGGCCGATTTCAGCGCATGGCGTGCCTGGGCTGATATTGCCAAAGATCACGGCACGCTCGATCTGATCGCCACCTTTGCTGAGATGGCCGAGATGTATGAGGCGTCCCCCAAGACCTTCGATTCCATCGTGGCCGGGGTGAGCAACGCTCTGGCTTTTATGACTGATCCTGCCATTCAGGCCACCTTCGTTGATGATACGGCGGCGGATTTTTCGCTGGAGGTGATTGCCGATCCAGGCACCGGGCCTGTCTTCGTTTCCCTGATCCTCCCGGAAGAGGTGCTTGAGCCGCTGGCACCGCTGGTACGGCAGTTCTTTTCCTCCGTGCGGACGATCAAGCAACGTCGGCCTGATGCGCCGCCTGTGAATCTGCTGATCGATGAAGCAGCCAGGCTCGGGCGCTTTGGCGAGCTGGCTGATTTCTTCGCCATCGGACGCGGCGCGGGGCTTACCCCCTGGGTTTTTTATCAGGATGACGGGCAGATTGTCCGTAATCTGGGGCCAACCGGAAAAGCCACTATCGAGGCCAATGCCGCGCTAATGCTCGATCTGGGCGGCGGCATCCGGGATTATGAGACCGCGCGCGCCCGCAGCAATGCGCTTGGCTACCAGACCATCACCGTTGATGATCCGCTGACGCAAATGCGCGGCCAAAGCGCAGCGCTGGAACTTAAGCGCAAGGTGCTGCTGGAAGGGGCTGATCCCTTCGAGGCCGCCTACAGGCTGCGCCAGCTTGATTACGAGGCGATGCACCGCACCAAAATGCGCAAGGCTCTGATGGAGCCGGAAGAGCTGCTGCGGCTGGATAGCGGGAAAATGCTTGTGCAGGCGCGCGGCTACCATCTGCGCCCCTTCATCGCGCAAAAACTGCCCTATTTCCGCCAGCGCCGCTTTGCTGGCCGTTACTTCCCCAATCCGAACGAGGAGCGGGATACGGGCTCCGTTGCCATCAAAACCTTCTGGGGCACGCGCCGCCGGAAGATCATTAAGGAGCCCGTGCCCTCCAGCCTGTCCCATCTGCCGCAATACGCAGGCGGACGCCCTCTGCGCTACGTCGCAGGCTTCAAACCAAAAACCTGATCCAGCAAACAAGGAGAACGCCATGAGCGATGATCAGAAGACCCGCCCCGTTGAAACCCTGCGTGACGGCAATATCAAGGCCTCCGTCTGGGAAAACACCCGCGACGGCAAGACCAGCCATAACGTGCAGTTCCGCCGTTCCTACCGGGGTGAGGACGGCCAATACCGCGACACGGACAGTTTTGCGGCAAACGACCTGCTGCGCCTGTCGCGGCTGGCGGAACACTCCTATGACGCGGTGAACCGCCTGCGCGAGCGCCAGCGCGAAAACCAGTCCCGTGACGGGCGGGAAAGCCGCCGCACGCGTAGCCGTGATCGTGACCGGGACCGGGATCGCTAGAATGGACAAGAAAAGCTTTAACCGCGCAGCGGGCGGTAGCGCCCGCCCGCAAGATCGGCGCAATGCGCAGCGCAAGGTGAACTCCGCGAGCATCCTCACCCGAAACCGCCTGGACAAACTGGCGCTGGCGGAGCTGAAGGAACCCGCACTGGAGCTGGATTTTGACATGGACGGCATCCGCGCCGCTTCCAACGCGCAGGCACGCGAAAAACACCGCGACATGATCGACAACTTGCGCTCACGGCTTCGCTCCAAATCCTCTGATGGACGGAAGGCGTTCCAGCGCTCAGCACGCTCTCAGCGCGGCGAACGCGAGAGGTAAACTTGCACAATGCAACCCATGGATGTTATTATGAAAATATACAAAAGGCGTACGTTCCGCGCTGAGCGATGGATAAACGCTAAGTGGCTCTCATCGGGGTCTGATCCGCCGATGTAAGAAGCCAGAGCGCGCGATCTCACCGGGGGTGAGGTGCGCTAGCAGATAAGCACCAGATCAAGACACGTCCTGGCCGCGCGGGTTCCCGCGTGAACCGATTGCTGCGGCCTGATGAAACGCTGAAAGGGAATTTCGATGGACGGAAACAGCGAGAATACCATCACCAAAGCCTTCAATGAGGCGATCTCGGCAAATGAAGGCAAGCGCAATGTCTTTATCGACTTGCACCAATTTGCGCATTGGCTGGACGACTCCGGCCTACCCGAGCCGCAAAAACACGTGGTTCTGGAGGAGTTCTGGAAGATCATTGTGGGCTTTGTCGACCTGGGGTTTGGCGTCCACCCGCTTCAAGAATGCTGTGGACAAGAGCCGGAAAACAACGCTGAGCCGGACAATCCGCCCAGCTAAGTGATACAGTGAGGCAAGAGGAAAGGAGCAGAATATGAAGGAGCCAATTCAAGAACCGATAAGTGCTACACACGCCGTCATTTATTGCCGCGTGTCTTCGACGCGGCAGAAAATCGAGGGGCATGGCCTTGAAAGCCAGGAGCACCGCTGCCGGAAATACGCCAAAGAAAGGGGCTACGAGGTAGAGGCTGTGTTCCCGGATGACATCACGGGCGGCGTGGACTTCATGAAACGTCCCGGCATGGTCGCGCTGCTGAGTTATCTCGAAGCCCAGCCCACCAAGAGCTATGTGGTAATTTTCGACGACCTTAAGAGGTTCGCCAGAAAAACCGCCTTTCACCTCAAACTCCGCGAAGAACTGGCGCGGCGTGGCGCGCGCGTTGAGTGCCTGAACTTCAAATTCGAAGACACGCCCGAAGGCCAGTTCATTGAAACCGTCATGGCAGCGCAGGGAGAATTGGAGCGGGAGCAAAATGCCCGTCAAACGCGCCAGAAGATGCAAGCGCGGCTGGAAAAGGGCTATTCCGTGTTCGCCGCTCCCATCGGCTACCGTTATGCCAAAGACAAGCTGCATGGCAAACTCCTTACCCGCAACGAACCCGTTGCCTCCATCGTTCAAGAAGCGCTGGAAGGTTTTGCTATGGGCAGGTTCCAAAGCCAGGCAGAGGTAAAGCGCTTTCTTGAATCCCAGCCCGCCTTTCCCAAGGATCTATCAGGCGGCCTTATCCGGCAATGGAAGGTCTCCAAAATGCTCCGGCGCGTAACCTATGCCGGGTATATCGAGGCACCGGATTGGGGTGTTTCGCTGCGCAAGGGCCACCATGAACCTCTGATCTCGTTCGAGACCTACACCCGTATTCAAGAACGGCTGAACGGCAGCACCAGGGCACCCGCCCGAAAAGACCTCAATGAAGATTTTCCCATGCGTGGATTTGTGCTGTGCAATGATTGCGGCGAGCCCATGACGGCGTGCTGGTCTAAGGGCAAGACCAAGAGATATCCCTACTACCTCTGCGATACGCGTGGGTGCGAGAGTTACCGCAAATCTGTCCGCCGGGCAGACATTGATGAGGGTTTTGAGGCATTCTTGAAGGCCTTGCAGCCCACCAAACAACTCTTTGGGCTCGTGCGCGATATGTTTATCGCAGCATGGGATATCCGCCTTGTAGAGGCGCAGAAGCAAAAATCCGAATTGGAAAAGCAACTGCGCGACATCACTAAGCAAACTGATGCGTTGCTGGATCGGATCGTCAACGCAGATAATTCCGCGCTGATTGAAGCTTACGAGCAGCGCCTCGACAAACTCGGGCGTGAACGGATTCTGCTGGAAGAAAAGGCCGGGAAAATCATCCCGCCCAAGGGACGCCTGGAAGAGTTTATCGAACTCTCGCTCGAATTCCTCTCAAACCCTTGGGATATATACAAAAATGGCTCATTGATCATCAAGAAGACGGTGCAAAGACTAGCCTTTGAGGAGCCTGTTCGATACTGCCGGAAACAAGGTTATCGAACACCAAAAAACACCTTGCCTTTCAAGGTGTTAGACGATTTCAACCATCAAAGATGTGATTTGGTGCGGGTGAAGGGACTCGAACCCCCACGCCTTGCGGCGCCAGAACCTAAATCTGGTGCGTCTACCAATTCCGCCACACCCGCACGCACACAAAGCACCGCTTTGCGTGCCGCGGTGATTATCAAAGGACGGCGGCGGATGCGAGCGGAAAACGCAGCCTCCGACACCCTGTGTAAAACAGCAACAATCCGTCCGCATAATTGCAACAATGAGCAGGCTTTCGCCGGAAAAGGCTGGGCCTGGAATCCGGTTCTGGCATAGATTCATAAAAAAGTCTGAGGCAGACAGAGCGAGTAACAACATGAAACCTTTTGGGAATGCGGCCTTGCGCGCGCAATTGGCGATGCGCGGCCAACTACAGCCCCGACGGCTGTATCAAGGCAACCAGAACATCAGCCTTTTGCGCGGCACCATCGTGCTGACCCGCGAGGGCGAGCGCGCAGCGGAAGAGGTCAAAGCAGGCGGCAGCCTGATTACCCGCACGCAAGGAATGGCCCAGGTGGAGGCCGTGCGCAGCCGCCGTGCAATGGTGCAAGCCGTGTGCATTTCAGCCGGCTCACTTGGTGACACCTGTGCAGACAGCGACCTGACCGTCCCCTGGGACCAGCGGATCCTGGTGCGCGACTGGCGCGCCAAGGCGATGTTCGGCCAGCCGCAGGCGGTGGTGCCGGCCTACGAGCTGGTGGATGGCGAATTCATCCGCGATCTGGGGGTGCAGATGATGGATCTGACGATCCTGGAGTTTTCCCGCCCGCATGTCATTTATGCAGGCGGTCTGGAACTGGCGGCCGCCGCCGCGCCGGAAGAAGACCTGCGCCCAGCGGCTTGAGCCGGGCTTTTACAGACCCAGCTTGCGGAACACTGCGGGGATCTGCTCCGGCAGGTCCTCGGCAATCAGGCCGGGGCCGAATTCCAGGGCGCATTCCACATGGATATAGGCAGCAGTTTCCGCCGCCTGCATCGGGGAGAACCCGCGCGCCATCAGACCGGTGATGAAGCCTGCCAGCACGTCACCCGACCCGGCGGTTGCCAGCCAAGGCGCGGAACGCTCGTAATGGGCGGAGTTCACAGAACAGCGCCCGTCTGGCGCGGCGATCACCGTATCCGGCCCTTTGAACAGCACGATACAGCCTGCGCGTTTGGCCGCTTCTCGGGTGGCATCGACCTTGGAATAGGCAGGCCCGGTGGCTGCGGGGGCGTTCAGTTTCTCCGCCAAGTCCGGAAACAGTCTGGCAAACTCGCCGCCATGCGGGGTGATCACACAGTTTTCGTGCAGGGCATCAAAGAGCGCCTCTGGTTTCAGCTCAAACCGGGTAAGTGCATCGGCATCCAGCACGGTGGGCCGCGTTTCCTTCAGCGCCGCAAACACCATCGTCTGGGTGTCCGCCCCGCGGCCCATGCCCGGGCCAAGGCAAATAGCGCTGAGCCGTTCGTCTTCCATCAGCTCAACCAGCCCATGCGCCCCGTCGATCTGCCGCAGCATGATGGCGGTGAGGTTGGCAGCATTTTCAAACATCGCCGAGCGCGGCGAGCCAACCGTGACCAGCCCCGCCCCGATCCGTAAAGCACCGCGGGCAGCAAGGCGGGCGGCGCCGGTTTTGCCTTGGCCGCCGGAGAGGATGAGGGCATGGCCGTTAGTGTATTTGTGGCCTGAATATTTCTTGTTCAGATTGCCTTTTCGACCGTCAAGCAACTCGACGCAGCCTTTGGGAAAAACTTGGGGCAAACCTAGCGGCACAACTTTAAGCTTCCCACAGCCCTTTGCCCCGCCGTAGCTTCCGCAATTCTGGCTCATATGGTGGCCAATTTTTGCACTGTGGAATGTAACGGTAAGATGGGTTGGGAGCGCGCCAAAATCTCGTCCGCTATCGCTGCAAATGCCGCTAGGAAAATCAATTGCAACGAAACGATCTTCGTCCGGTTCATGGCTATCCACAATCAGAGGGGTCGGCATAAAGCCATTCCAAGCTTCGTGCGTGTCATCAGGCATTTCCCGCGTCAGCCCCGTTCCGAACAAAGCGTCAATCACAAGAAACTGGCTTACTTCGTCTCCTTCGTATGCATCCCGTATACCTCGATCGTCCCATTCAGTGACGCTACCCAACTCCCGCCACCGGTCATAATTCACCTTCGCATCCGGCGGCAGCTTGTCCGGGTCTCCGTAGAGAAACACCTCCGCCTCCCAGCCGCGCTCCTTCAACAGCCGCGCCACCACAAACCCGTCGCCGCCGTTGTTGCCCGGCCCGCACAGAACCACTGCCCTTCGTTCTTCATCTTTTCCCAAATACTCCGGGGGTGCGGGGGCTGGCCCCCGCCTTTCAGCCAGCTCAGGCCACTCTTCAAAGATCGCTTCGACCACCCCCTGCCCGGCCCGCTCCATCAGCTCAAGCCCGGTCACTTCGCCGGATTCAATGGCGGCCTGTTCGATGGCCCGCATCTGGGCGGCAGTCAGCAGTTCGGTCATTTCGTCTTCTTTCCCGATTCAATTTTGCGCAATTTTTGGGCGCAGTGCTTAATTTTTAGGCGGCAGCAATCAAATCCTGGCCAGAATTGCCGCAGCTGCACAGCCGCGCATTGCTGCCTTCATTTAGAAGTGAAATGACACCCTCAACAAGCTTGCGAGGAGCCATTCCGATGAAAAAGATCGAAGCCATCATCAAGCCTTTTAAACTGGATGAGGTGAAGGAAGCGTTGCAGGACGTCGGCGTGCAGGGCCTTTCAGTGATTGAGGTCAAAGGCTTTGGCCGTCAGAAGGGCCACACCGAGCTGTACCGCGGTGCTGAATATGTGGTCGACTTCCTGCCCAAGGTGAAAGTCGAGGTTGTGCTGGACGACGATCAGGTCGACCAAGCGATCGAGGCCATCGTCGACGCCGCCAAGACCGACAAGATCGGCGACGGCAAAATCTTTGTCTCGCCCGTCGAGCAAGCCATTCGCATCCGCACCGGCGAGACCGGCCCGGACGCGTTGTAAGTCAACAGAAAATCTCAAAGACATCTCTAAAGAAGGACCAAGGGAATGAGCGTAGACGCAGTTCTCAAGACTCTCCGTGAAGACGACGTCGCCTATGTCGACATCCGTTTCACCGACGTGCGCGGCCGCCTGCAGCATGTGACCGTGGACGTGGACCTGGTTGACGAAGACTTCCTGGAAGAAGGCTTCATGTTCGACGGCTCCTCGATCGCCGGCTGGAAGTCGATTGAAAACTCCGACATGAAACTGATGGCTGACACCACGTCCGCCTATATTGATCCGTTTTATGCCGAGAAAACCCTCTGCCTCCATTGCTCGATTGTTGAGCCCGACACCGGCGAAGCCTATGAGCGCGACCCGCGCGGCACCGCCCAGAAGGCCGAAGCTTACCTGAAGTCCTCCGGCATCGGCGATGTGGCCTATATGGGTCCGGAAGCGGAATTTTTCCTGTTTGACGACGTGCGCTACTCCAACACCATCAACAAGGTGTCCTATGAAGTAGACGCAACCGACGGCTCCTGGAACACCGACGCCGAGTTTGAGATGGGCAACATGGGCCACCGCCCGGGCCTGAAGGGCGGCTATTTCCCGGTCAACCCGACCGACGAAGCGCAGGACCTGCGTTCGGAAATGCTGTCGACCATGAAGCGTCTGGGCATGAAGGTCGACAAGCACCACCACGAGGTGGCCTCTTGCCAGCACGAGCTGGGCCTGATCTTCGACTCGCTGACCAAACAGGCCGACGAGCTGCAGAAGTACAAATATGTGATCCACAACGTGGCACACGCCTACGGCAAATCGGCCACCTTCATGCCGAAACCGATCTATGGCGACAACGGCTCCGGCATGCACGTGAACATGTCGATCTGGAAAGACGGCAAGCCGCTGTTTGCAGGCGACAAATACGCTGACCTCAGCCAGGAAGCGCTGTATTTCATTGGCGGCATCCTGAAGCATTCCAAGACCCTGAATGCTTTCACCAACCCGTCCACCAACTCCTACAAGCGGCTGATCCCCGGCTTTGAAGCCCCGGTTCTGCGTGCCTATTCCGCCCGCAACCGGTCCGGCTGCGTGCGGATCCCGTGGACCGAAAGCCCGAAAGCCAAGCGCGTCGAGGCCCGTTTCCCCGATCCGGCGGCAAACCCCTACCTGTGCTTTGCCGCGCTGCTGATGGCCGGCCTGGACGGTATCCGCAACAAGATCGATCCCGGCGAAGCCATGGACAAGAACCTGTATGATCTGCCGGCCGAAGAGCTGGAAGGCATCCCGACCGTCTGCGGCTCTCTGCGTGAAGCGGTTGACGCGCTGGCCGCCGACCATGACTTCCTGCTGCAGGGCGACGTGTTCACCAAAGACCAGATCGACGGCTATATCGAGCTGAAGATGGAAGAGGTTCACAAGTACGAGCACACTCCGCATCCGGTCGAATTCGGCATGTACTACAGCTGCTAAGCTGCAGAGCCGTGAATTTGAAAGGGCGTCCCTTGGGGGCGCCCTTTTTTTCGTTCAAGGGGCGCCTTCGGCTGGCAGGTTTTCCTGTCTCCGGGTGCTTTTGGCGGCGATGCTGCTTTTTCTTGCTCTTGTTTTGCGGCTGCTGTATCCCGGCCCGCTCCCCGCCTGTGAAAGGAGCCTGTTCCATGACTGCCCCCAACACCCTTGGTATCGACTTTGGCACGTCCAATTCGGCGGCAGGGATTGCCGTGGCCGGTCGGCCCTGGCTGGTGGAAATGGAACCCGGCGAGCAGACTCTGCCCACTGCTGTGTTCTTTGACGAGGACAGCCGCAAAATGCGGATCGGCCATAGCGCCACGCGGGCGCTGATCAGCGGTGACGAAGGGCGTTTCATGCGCGCCTTGAAAAGCCTCCTGGGCACGCCGCTGCTGCATGAGGAACGGCGGCTGGGCGGCGAGCGGATCAGCTTTGGAACCCTCATCGCCCGCTTTCTGGCCGAGATGAAAAAGCGCGCCGAGACGGCAACGCACATGGAATTCACCCATGCGCTGTCCGGCCGGCCGGTTCGGTTTCATTCCAAGGATGAATCCCGCAATATCCAGGCTGAAAAAGATCTGCGCGCCTGTTACTTGCAGGCAGGCTTTCAGGATGTGCTGTTCATGTATGAGCCGGAAGCCGCCCTGCGGGCCGCCGCGCCGGCACCCGGCCGCGGGCTGATTGTCGATATCGGCGGCGGCACCTCGGACTTCACCGCCTTCGAACAGGACGTAAATGGCGCGACCCGCATTCTGGCCTCGCACGGGGTGCGGCTGGGCGGCACCGATTTTGACCGGCAGCTTAGCATCCATCACGTGATGCCGCTGCTGGGGCGCGGCAGCCAGATCCGCAACACTTTTGGCGGCGGCACCCTGCCCGCCCCTAACCGGCTGTTCAACGATCTGGCAACCTGGCAGATGATCCCGTTCCTCTACAGTCCGGAAAGCCGCCGGGCGGCAAAGGATCTGGCCGCCAATGCGGTTGAGCCGGACCGGCTGGCCCGGCTGGTTGACGTGCTGGAGGACGAACTGGGCCACGAGCTGGCCTTTGCCGTCGAGCGCGGCAAAATCCAGGCCAATACGGCTGGCGGCGCGGCAGCGATCGACCTGAAACTGCTGCAGCGAGGCCTGTCGGTGCCGCTGCCCGCCGCAGAGATGAACCGAACCCTGGCCGAGCAGACAGAAGCCATCGGCGCTTGCGCGGCTGAAACACTGGCCCAGGCCGGTCTTACCGCGGGTAATGTAGACAGAATCGTGCTGGTCGGCGGCTCTTCGCTGCTGGCGGCGGTTCAGGCGCGAATGCGGACGCTTTGCCCAAATGCCTGCGTTGAAACAGGAAATGCCATGACGGCGGTGGCGGACGGTCTTGCCTTGGCAGCCGGAACCGCCTTCACTTAGGTAGATGGGAACCATGCACGGCTTTTCCCGTTAGACACGGGCTGCCAGCACGTTAGGCTGAAGGCTACGAGTCACATTTTGAGAGTTCTTTCATGCGCCGCCTGCTGGCCTCTGCCCTGATTTCCGCCCTGTTTGCCTCCCCTGCCCTGGCCGCCACCTGCGGCAATACCTCTGCCGGGTTTGACGCATGGAAGCAGGACTTCCAGCACGAGGCCAAGCGCGCAGGCGTGCGTAAGGCGGGGCTGCAGGCGCTGGCCAATGCGCAGTATGCCCGCCGCACCATATCCGCCGATCGCAACCAGAAGAGCTTTAAGTACTCGCTGGAAAAATTCATGCAGGTCCGCGGTTCTGCCACCATCGTGGCGCAGGGCCGCAAGCGCAAGGCGCGCAACCCGGATTTCTATGCCGCGCTGGAGCGGAAATACGGCGTGCCCGCAGGTGTGCTGATCGCCATCCACGGGATGGAAACCGCGTTTGGCAATTACATGGGTGACAGCCAGGTGGTTTCGGCCATTGTGACGCTGACCTATGATTGCCGCCGTTCGGACTTCTTCCGTCCGCATGCGCTGGGGGCGCTGAAACTGGTGGATCAAGGCGCCATCACCCCGGCCACGCTGGGCGCCAAGCACGGCGAGCTGGGCCATACCCAGTTCCTGCCCGGCAATGCGCTGCAATACGGCGTGGACTGGGACAGCAACGGGCGGGTGGATTTCTACAACATGGGGGATGCGATGGCCTCCACTGCGAATTACCTGCGTCAAAAGGGCTGGAAACCCGGCAAGGGCTATCAGCAGGGCGAGCCGAACTACCGGGTTCTGAAGCAATGGAACGCGGCAACGGTCTATCAGCAATCTCTGGCGATTATGGGGCGCCAGATCGACCGCTGACCAGCGCCTTTTTCCAAAGTTCTGCTGATATCTGCGCCCGTTCCTGTGCGGGCTGCGAAAACCAGCAGCTGACCGCCCCAGGAACAGTGCAGGCGATTCCCGAATAATTGTAGGCTCTAGGGCATCAATGTGTCCGGCCTTCGCCACAGTTGAGCCGCATTCCAGCCAGCAGCGCTCACCTCTTTCGATAAAAATTGTTTAAAAGCAATATCTTCAACAACGCCGCATTTCCTGCACTTCTGTTCTGCGGTATTCATTCAGATCCTTAATTCCTGCCCCACTTTCAACTCCTTCAAATTTTAATCTTCTTCCATCGGCACCCTGAATGGAGGATCCGGACGATGGCAGAAAACATGCAGTATACAGGCAGGCTGGGCCTGGAGAGCCGCGGCACCGGAACTCTTTCGGCTGCGGTTGCCGCGGTTGTGGACACGCTTGAGGACTTCGGCCATCCAGCCGGGACGATCGCCGCCCGCGCCGAGAATACCGCCAGGCTGCAATGCGACCACTACCATGTGACAGTCCGGCTGCGCCGGGTGCCCTTGCGGCGCTCCAGCAAACTGACCAGCAGCATAATGCAGCCCTCGGCGCTTCTGGAATTGTCGCTGTCCCCGGTGTTCCCAGGCTATTGCGACCAGGAAATCTCGGAGTTGCTGCTGGCGGAAATGCTGCGGCGGCTGCTGCCGGCGGTTGATGCGACTTCTGTTGAATGGCTCGATACCGAAATCGCGCTGACTTGCGAACAGTTCCTTGGTGTTTTTGCCCCCGGTAACGGACAGCCGGAACACACGCATCTGCCTGTTGCTGCCACTGCAGAAGCCTCTGCAAACCTTTTTCAGCAAGCCGGGTCTGCCAAACCGCGCGGACGTGACCGTTTCACACCGGTTGAGCAAACCGCACCTCAGCTGGAAGCCCATTGCGACCGTGCTTTCCAAGCGGCCAATGCCGGCCTCAACAGCGAAACTGCCGCGGATACCGCCGGGCTGATCCACGCCCGCATCCGCAACCCGGCACCGGCACCGGCCGGCTTTGCGCGCATCAGCTGGGGCAGCCAGCTGCGGGCCACGGCCTTGGCCGCGGTCACTCTTGCCGGCACCCGCCGCCTGCGCTTCATCAGCCATCTGCTGCTGCTGACAGCCCTGTTCCTTTATCTGGAAAGCGCTGGCATGGTTCAGGCCGCGCGTCCGCTGCTGCCCTGACCTCAGGATTTGCCGCCGGGCGCTGCCGGCTGCTGAGGCATCACGTCCTTCCGTGCCCCAGGATAGTTGTAGATGGCGAACACAATCGCGCGGGTCTGCCACATGCCTGTTGCGCCTCTTTGTGTCACTGCCTTCGAAACCCGCACAGCTGAAACAGCACCGGATCCTGAAACCTAATCGCAAAGAAACGCCGCCATGGCCCCCGGCCTGCGCAACGGTATTCAGCTGCGGTGCTGCCGCATGGGTCAGAAACGACTGTAATACCCGTCGTTTTCTGCAGCGAATCCATCGGCAGACGGCGGCACATTGGACAGACCTGTGCAGCGACGGAGGCCACGCATGAACGAGCATTACCGCGACATCCGCAAGATCGACCCCACCCGCGGCGCCAATCTGGGCGACAACACACCGAACAACAACGACCGCGTCGAAATCGGCCCGACCCAGCTGGCTTTTGGTGAATGGGCCGAAGCCGGACTGCAGCTGCCCGATTTGCAGGCCATGCGCGAATTCCGCTGGGAGCGGCTGACCCGTTTCATCAACGACCGCGGCTATGCCGGTCTTCTGGTGTTTGACCCGCTGAACATCCGCTACGCCACTGATAGCACCAACATGCAGCTGTGGAACACGCACAACCCGTTCCGCGCGCTGCTGATCTGCGCTGACGGCTATATGGTGCTGTGGGACTACAAACAGTCGCCGTTCCTCAGCACCTTCAACCCGCTGGTGCGCGAGCAGCGTGCGGGCGCCGACCTGTTCTACTTCGACCGCGGCGACAAGGTGGATGTAGCGGCGGATGTGTTCTCCAACGAGGTGCGCAAACTGCTGGAGGAACACAGCGGCAGCAACAAGCGGCTGGCGGTGGACAAGATCATGCTGCACGGGCTGCGGGCGCTGGAAGCACAAGGCCTGGAGATCCTTCCTGGCGAAGAACTGACCGAGAAATGCCGCGCGGTGAAAGGACCGGACGAGATCCTGGCGATGCGCTGCGCCCATCACGCCTGCGAAACCGCTGTGGCGGAGATGGAAAAGTTTGCCCGCGAAAAAGTGCCCGGCGGCAATATCTCGGAAGACGACGTCTGGGCAGTGCTGCACGCGGAAAACATCCGCCGCGGCGGCGAGTGGATTGAAACCCGGCTGCTGGCCTCCGGCCCGCGCACCAACCCCTGGTTCCAGGAATGCGGCCCCCGCATCATCCAGAACAACGAGATGATCAGTTTCGACACCGATCTGGTCGGCTCCTACGGGATCTGCATCGATATCTCGCGCAGCTGGTGGATCGGCGATGAGAAACCGCGCGCCGACATGGTCTATGCTATGCAGCACGGGGTGGAACACATCCGCCGCAACATGGAGATGCTGAAGCCCGGCATGAACATTCAGGAGCTTTCCCGCGGCTGCCATGTGCTGGATCCGCAGTTCCAGAAACAGAAATACGGCTGCATGATGCATGGCGTCGGCCTCTGCGATGAATGGCCGCTGGTCGCCTATCCGGACCAGATGGTCGAGGGCGCCTTCGACTATGAGCTGGAGCCGGGCATGGTGCTCTGCGTCGAGGCGCTGGTTTCCCCCGAAGGCGGCGATTTCTCGATCAAGCTGGAAGACCAGGTGCTGATCACCGAGGACGGCTACGAGAACCTGACCAAATACCCGTTTGACAAGGCACTTATGGGCGAAGCCTGACGCGAACAGCCGGCCCCGCCTGTACAGGCGGGGCCGGGACACCCTGCGGCGCCGTCAGGCGCCTCCGCTTAAGAACAGCGCAAGCTTTTCATGCAGCACCAGCACACCGGGCGACTCCGTCACCTCCTCCAGCCGGCCCAGCGGCACCCAGGCCAGTGCATGGGATTCCCCGCTCACCGCTATATCCCCGGCCTCTGCCTGAAACAGATACCGCACGTCATAATGCAGATGCGCGCGGTCCTTCGCAGTTTGCGGGATTTCGTGAATATCCACATCAAACACCTGGCCGGACAACGGCTTAATCCGGGACAGCCCGCTTTCCTCATAAGCTTCTTTCAGCGCGACAAAAGGCACGTCGGCAATGCCGTCGCAATGGCCGCCCAACTGCAGCCAGCGGTCCAGCTTCCGGTGATGGGTAAGCAGAACGCATTTCATATCCGGTGACATCACAAACGCAGAAGCGGTCACATGGCCCGTTTCAGGATTGCGGCCGAAGGCCTGAGGCTCGCTTTCGCAAAACGCCCGCAAACGCCGCCACATATCCCGGTCACGGGCTGTCCGGGGTTTGTAACATCCAATGCCGTTCAGGCTCATTGCGCTCATCTGCCTTCACCTTCCCGTGACGTTGCGGGCTGCCGCCTTGTTCAGGGCCCATTGCGCGCTCAATCTATGCAGAACACCCAACAAAGGCCACGCCCATGCCCGCTGAACGCATCTCCTTTCCCGGCCATGCCGGAACACCCCTTGCCGCCCGCCTTGACCTGCCCGAGGGACCGGTGCTTGCAACGGCGCTGTTTGCCCATTGCTTTACCTGCTCCAAAGACATCCCGGCCGCGCGGCGGATTGCCGGACGGCTGGCGGCAATGGGGATCGCGGTGCTGCGGTTCGACTTTACCGGATTGGGGCATTCCGAGGGGGAGTTCGAAAACACCTCCTTCAGTTCCAATGTCGCGGATCTGATCATGGCGGCGCAATATTTGGCCTCGCGCGGCATGGCGCCCTCGTTGCTTATCGGCCATTCTCTGGGCGGCGCGGCGGTGCTGCGGGCGCGGGCAGGCATCCCGTCTGTCAAAGGCGTGGTGACACTGGGCGCGCCCTTCGATCCCGGCCATGTCTCGCACCATTTTGACGCGGCACTGCCGGAAATCGAGGCAAAGGGACGCGCTGAAGTCTGCCTGGGCGGACGGCCGTTTGTGATCGGCAAGGAGTTTGTCGATGATATCCATGCCGAAGCACTGGCGCCTGCAATTGCGGAACTGAAGGCGGCACTGCTGGTGCTGCACGCCCCGCGGGATGAAACAGTAAGCATCGAAAATGCCGCCTCAATCTTTACCGCAGCCAAACACCCCAAAAGCTTTATCACCCTGGATGATGCCGATCACCTGATCACCCGCGCAGCCGATGCGGAATATGCCGCCGAAGTGATTGCCGCCTGGGCCGGGCGCTATGTCAGAATGGCGCCGCCCGCGCCGCCGCCCGGAGCGCCCGAAGGCATCCTGCGGGTAACCGAGGCGGACCCGGAGGGTTTCTTGCAGGATGTGCAATCCGGCCCTTATCACCACACCTATGCAGATGAGCCGTTGGCCTATGGCGGCACCAACCGGGGCATGTCGCCTTACGGTTTCGTGGCGGCCGGGCTGGGCGCCTGCACATCGATGACGCTGCGCATGTATGCCCGCCGCAAGGGCTGGCCGTTGGAGGGGATCAGCGTCGATGTCAGCCATGACAAGGTGCACGCCCAGGACGCCCAGCCGACGGGACCTGCCAAAATCGACCAGTTCACCCGTGTGATCCACCTCTGCGGCCCTTTAAGCGGGGAACAGCGGGCCAAGCTGATGGAGATTGCAGACAGATGCCCAGTGCACCGGACATTGGAGAGCGGCGCCAAGGTGGTGACACATCTGGAGACCACACCCCAGGCGGCGACTGCGTAACGTTCACTAACCCGGGATCTCCCGCGCCCGGCCCTTGCAGGAAACCTGCAACGGCAGCGGCCTAGGGCCCGGCGCCGCGCCAAGGCGCGGCGCCGGGCCCAACTGCGGCAGGCCTTTGCCAGAAGGCCGCAGCGCAGGCGGGAGACCGCCATTGGAGTTAGTCAGAGTAACGGCCAATGGTGATGTCACCGCTTTCACCAACAAACCTAAAAGCCTCTCCATCGCTTTCCAGCACGAAGCAGGCCCATAGGTCCGACGGCGGCCATGTGGAGCAATATTTGCCGTCCCGCACACCCCAAGAGCCCCAGCTGTCATGACCGGCATTGTACAACGTCCGGCCTGATGCCCGGAACTCCTGCCAGGCACCGCTGCCGTAAGTCAGCTTGCGCCCCTCCAGCGCGGCCTGCACATCCTCTGCGTTCAACACCCGCCATTCTGCCGCCGATAGCGGCGAAACAGCCAATGATACCGCAATCATCAGGGCAATGTGCCTCATGTCCGTCTCCCAGCCTTGCCGTCTTGCCTTACCTGATCTAATAGGCCGGGCATCTGCTGCACAATCACATAAAGGTGCTTTCGCCCATGATCCCCCGCTATGCCCGCCCTGAAATGGTCGCCATCTGGTCGCCCGAGACCAAATTCAAGATCTGGTACGAAATCGAAGCCCACGCCTGCGAAGCCATGGCCAACCTGGGTGTGATCCCGCGCGAAAACGCTGACGCCGTTTGGAAAGCCAAAGACGTGGACTTCGACGTCGCCCGGATTGACGAGATTGAAGCCGTCACCAAACATGACGTCATCGCCTTCCTCACCCACCTGGCTGAGCATGTCGGCTCTGAAGAAGCCCGCTTTGTGCATCAGGGCATGACTTCGTCGGATGTGCTGGACACCTGCCTGAACGTGCAGCTGGTGCGTGCCGCCGACATTTTGCTGGACGGCATGGACAAGCTGCTGGCGGCGCTGAAGAAACGCGCGCTGGAACACAAGAACACCGTCCGCGTCGGCCGCAGCCACGGCATTCACGCCGAGCCCACCACTATGGGTCTGACCTTTGCCCGCTTCTATGCCGAGATGGACCGCAACAAGAACCGCCTGGAAAAGGCCCGCTGGGAAGTGGCGACCGGCGCGATCTCCGGCGCGGTCGGCACTTTTGCCAATGTCGACCCGGCGGTCGAGGACCACGTCTGCGAGCAGCTTGGCCTGCGGCCTGAGCCGATCTCCACCCAAGTGATCCCGCGCGACCGCCACGCGATGTTCTTTGCCACCCTCGGCGTTATCGCCTCGTCGATCGAAAACGTTGCCGTGGAAATCCGCCATATGCAGCGCACCGAGGTTCTGGAAGGTGCCGAATTCTTCTCGATGGGCCAGAAAGGCTCGTCGGCAATGCCGCATAAGAAGAACCCGGTTTTGACCGAAAACCTTACTGGTCTGGCGCGTCTGGTCCGCATGACCGTTGTGCCCGCGATGGAAAACGTGGCGCTGTGGCACGAGCGGGACATCTCGCATTCCTCCGTGGAACGCGGCATCGGCCCCGATGCGACGGTCACCCTGGACTTTGCCCTGCACCGTCTGGCGGGCGTCATCGACAAGATGCTGGTGTTCCCCGAGAACATGCTGGACAACATGAATAAATTCCCAGGGCTCGTGATGTCCCAACGGGTACTGCTGGCGCTGACCCAGGCCGGCGTCAACCGCGAAGACGCCTATGCCATGGTGCAGCGCAACGCGCTGAAGGTCTGGGAAGAGCGCGTTGACTTCCGCGAGCTGCTGCTGGCGGATGCAGACGTGGTTGCCGCCCTCGGCGAAGAGGCGATCAACGAGAAATTCGACATGGGCTATCACACCAAACATGTCGACACGATCTTCCGCCGGGTGTTCGGCGAGTAAGCCGGCCTGTTTTCCGGTGTTCAGCGCCCCGCCACCCGGCGGGGCGTTTTTTTGTTTGCAGTCCGTAAGTTTTCAAAAACGCATATTTGATATGAATAAATTGGCCGGCCCGCGGGTTGTAAGGGTACATTGATCACGAATTTATGCATCTGGAGATGACGACATGCGTTATTTTGCTCTCGCCGCTGCCTTGACCCTGCCAATGACGGCTTTTGCCGCAAGCGGCAACGACTGGAACCCGCCGAAACCCACCCAGACCACCAAGGAGTGCAAAGGCAAGCGGGTTTGGGACGACCAGAAGAAACGCTGCGTGCGGCCCAAGAAATCCTCGCTGAACCAGCAAGAGCTGCTGGGCGCCGTGCGCGAGCTGGCCTATGCCGGCCGTCAGGAGGACGCGCAGGCGGTGCTGGGTGCAATGGCGGACCAGCACGACTCGCTAGTGCTGACCTATTGGGGGTTCACCCACCGCAAACTGGGCAATTTGGACGTGGCGCAGGCCTATTATGATCAGGCATTGGCACGCGATCCGGATAACATCCTTGCCCGTTCGTATATGGGGCAAGGCCTTGTGGAACAGGGAAAATACGGCGCAGCCCTGGTACAGTGGAAAGAGATCAAGGCACGCGGCGGTGACGGCAGCTGGGCCGAAGCATCGCTGCGCAACGCCTTGGAAACAGGTGCATCCTACAGCTACTAGCTTCAGCCTTTCTTTACGGCTTGCGGCGTATCCTGGCCTCCATGATCAAGAAGAATCTTTGGTAGGGTGCGAGAATGCCTCAAGACAACATGCTGGCGCTTCCGATGGCTTCTGGCGGGCCGGATCTGGGCGGATTCGGTGCCCCGGCCCCTCTGGGCGCGGGGGGCGGCAGCGGGCTGAGCGGCAAAGCCAAGGCCGCCATCATCGTCCGGCTGCTGCTGAATGAAGGCGCGGAAATCCCGTTGGAGGAGCTGCCGGACGACCTGCAGCTGGAGCTGACCCAGCAGATGGGCAAGATGAGCATTGTCGATCGCGACACGCTGAACGCGGTCGCGGGCGAATTTGCCGATCTGCTGGACAATATCGGCCTGCATTTCCCCAATGGCCTGGCCGGTGCGCTGAATGCCATGCAAGGCAAGATCAGCCGCCACACCCACAGCCGCCTGCGCAAAGAAGCCGGTGTGCGCCAGTTCGGCGATCCCTGGGAGCGCTTGAAACAGCTGCCGCCCGAAGATCTGGCCGGGTTGGCCGAGGCGGAAAGCACCGAAGTGGCTGCGGTTCTGCTGTCCAAGCTGGACACCGCCAAGGCGGCGCAAATGCTGGTGCATCTGCCTGGCCCGATTGCCCGCCGCATCACCTATGCTGTCAGCCACACTGCCAATGTGACGCCCGACACCGTGGACCGGATCGGCCTGTCGCTTGCCGCCCAGGTCGAAGCCCGGCCCGATCTTGCCTTTGATGAGACCCCGGGCCAGCGTCTTGGCGGTATTCTGACCGAGGCGGCAGCGGCCAAACGCGACGAGGTGCTGACGGCGCTGGATGAAGAAGATGAGGATTTTGCCACCAAGGTGCGCAAGGCGATCTTCACCTATGCGCTGATCGGCGAACGGATGCAGGCAATCGACGTGCCCAAGCTGATGCGGGTACTGTCGCAGCCGGATCTGGTCACGGCAATGGCCTTTGCCACCGACGAGGAAGACGTTGCGACCAACGAATTCCTGCTCAAGAACATGTCCAGCCGGATGGCCGACAACATCCGCGAAGAAGTGGGCGAGCGCGGCAAGGTCAAGCGCAGCGATGGCGAGGCGGCGTTCAGCATGATCATCTCGGCCATGCGCGATTTGGTAGCAACAGGCGAGATCGATCTGAAATCCGACGAGGATGAGGAGGACGGCGGCTAAGATCCGCCGCGTATTCCGGTGCGGCAGGCGCGCAGACCATTCTGCCCGCGCCTGCGGGCGGCTTGTACCTGCCGGTCCGGCTGCGTATGATGCGGGCTTCCGGGCGCATTCCCGCGCCGCAGCCATCCAGACGCCATGCCCGTAGATCCTTCCGAGCTCTCCACCTGGAGCCATGTCAAATATTTTGGCAGCAACCTGTTTCTGCGCGGGCTGCTGGTCGGCACCCGGCTGATCCCCTATAGGCTAAGGGTGCCGATGATGGGGCGGCTGGTGACCGCCATGGGCCGGCTGGCAGGGTTCGACAAACGGGTGCGCAATAACCTGGATCTTGTCAGCCCCGAGCTGTCAGAAATTGATCCCGGCGCGCTTTACCGGGATGTCAGCGACAATGCGGGCCGGATGATAGCCGAAATCTATGCCGGCGCCCCTTTTCACGACCGCGCCAAGGCAGCACCCATTACCGGCCCCGGCCTGAAAGCGCTGGAAGAGGCCCGCGCGGCAAGACGCCCGGTCTTGCTGGCGACGGCGCATTTCGGCAACTACGACGCTGCCCGCGCGGCGCTGTTTGCCCGTGGTTTCGAGATGGGTGCGCTTTACCGCCGTATGGCCAACCCTTATTTCAACGACCATTACGTGGCGGCCATCAAGGGCAACGGCGAGCCCCTGTTCGAGCAGGGAAAGCGCGGCATGGTCGAGCTGGTCCGGCACCTGAAAAAGGGAGGCATCGCCGCCATCGTCACCGACCTGCACGCTCAGGGCGGCGAATTGATCGACTTCTTCGGCAAGCCTGCGGTCACCTCCACCGTGCCGGCCGAACTGGCACTGAAATTCGGCGCTGCTGTCATCCCTGTTTACGCGGTGCGCCAGGACAACGGTCTGGATTTCGAGATTGTGATGAGTGCGGAAATTCCGCATTCAGATCCGCTCACCATGACAAAAGCGTTGAGCGCAGATCTGGAAGTCATCGTGCGCAAGCACACCGGCCAATGGTTCTGGATCCACCGCCGCTGGAAACCCTATGTGCCGCTGCCCAAACCCGGCAAGAAGGCACAACCCGAGGCAGGCTGATTCAGGCAGCTATTCGGCACGGGCCGCAGCAATGATACGGCCGAATGGCGCCTCTTGCACCAGTATCGCCGCGGGCTGGTTTCCCGGCACCGGAACTGACAGTTCCAAATCCCCCGCCCCGTCCCATTCCGCAGCGATTTGCCAGTCTTCCACCACATTGGCATAACTCAAGGTCTTACCGGCCAGTTCACCGCGGGTGATTTTGACGGATCTCTCGGGCGTGTAGCGCACCAGCTGCACCAGCAGCCGCGCGTCCCCCATCTGCACCCGCGGCTGCAGCCGGATCACCAGATCCCCGCCGCTCCGCTCAACCGACAGCGTGACCGGGCGCGGCTGGGACTGATGTTTGCCGATGGCATCAGTCACTTTCATAGCATCGGCGCCGACCACATCATCCTGACCCATGATGATCATCTGCGGCGTATAGATCATCCTGCGGCCGCCCGCATGCGCATAGCCCTTTTGACGCTTGGTATGGGACGGTTTGGCGAATTGATCCTTCCAGCCGATGTAATCCCAGTAGTCCACGTGCAGTGCCAGCGGCAGCACATCCTCGCGCGCAGCCAGCTTATGCAGCAATGCGTCGGCCGGCGGGCAGGATGAACACCCTTGCGATGTATAAAGCTCTACCACCACAGGTTCCGCAGCGGATTGGCCGTAAACCGGCAGGGCCAGGCCCCAAGCTGCAATGATCGACGCCAGAAGTTTCATGAATCGCCCGCTTCGTTTGTTAGGCTTCTGGTCTAAAGATGTGCCTGCAAATACGCCAATCAATCATTTTTGAGCCGGGTTTGAACGAGGAGGCGGCGTCGGACCGCAAAAAATGTGTACTATTGCATACAAAAACGCCCCCTGCGGCGATTGGGCTATTGAATGCTTAATCTTCCTCATGCATTTAGCAGGCAGCGAATTCCCCGATTTCAAATCCTTGAGGGAGGCCAAACATGCCTATCACCGTCGGACAGGACAATGCCAAAGCGCGCAAAACGCTCAGCGTCAATGGCAAGTCGATCTCTTACTACTCCATTCCCGCAGCCACCGAAGCCGGTTTTGGCGATTTTTCCAAGCTGCCCGCCGCGCTGAAGGTGGTGCTGGAAAACATGCTGCGGTTTGAGGATGGCGGCTTTTCCGTCTCCACCGATGACATCAAGGCCTTTGCCGAATGGGGCGCCCAGGGCGGCAAAAACCCGCGCGAGATCGCCTATCGCCCGGCCCGTGTGCTGATGCAGGATTTCACCGGCGTTCCCGCCGTTGTGGATCTGGCCGCCATGCGCGACGGTATCGTCGGCCTGAAAGGTTCGGCTGCCAAAATCAACCCGCTGGTCCCTGTTGACCTGGTCATCGACCACTCTGTCATGATCGACGAATTCGGCAACCCGCGTGCGTTCCAGATGAACGTCGACCGCGAGTATGAGCGCAACATGGAACGCTACCAGTTCCTGAAGTGGGGCCAGAACGCCTTTGACAACTTCCGCGTTGTGCCGCCCGGCACCGGCATCTGCCACCAGGTGAACCTGGAATACCTGTCTCAGACCGTCTGGACCGACACCGACCAGAGCGGCGAGGAAGTCGCGTATCCGGATACCCTGGTCGGCACCGACTCCCACACCACCATGGTCAACGGCGCCGCGGTGCTGGGTTGGGGCGTTGGCGGCATCGAAGCCGAAGCCGCAATGCTGGGCCAGCCGATTTCGATGCTGATCCCCGAAGTCATCGGCTTTGAACTGACCGGCCAGATGGTCGAAGGCACCACCGGCACCGACCTGGTTCTGAAAGTGGTGGAAATGCTGCGCGCCAAGGGCGTGGTGGGCAAGTTCGTCGAATTCTACGGCACCGGCCTGGACCGGCTGCCGCTGGCAGACCGGGCAACCATCGCCAACATGGCGCCTGAGTACGGCGCCACCTGCGGTTTCTTCCCGATCGACAATGAGACCCTGCGTTACCTGAAAAACACCGGCCGTGACGAGGACCGCATCGCCCTGGTCGAAGCCTACGCCAAGGAAAACGGTTTCTGGCGCGGCGCAGATTATGCGCCGATCTACACCGACACCCTGAGCCTGGACATGGGTACTATCGTGCCTGCCATTTCCGGCCCGAAACGCCCGCAGGACTACACTCCGCTGGATCAGGCCTCCACAGCCTTTATGGATGTTGTCAGCGAATACCGCGGTATCGACACCGAGGCAGGCGCCGAAAAGATGGCCGCAGAAGGCCCGGCCCCCGTCGCTGCTGCCGATCCGCGCAAATCACAGCAAGTCGAGGGCGAAGATTATGCCCTGCGCGACGGCTCGGTTGTGATCGCGTCGATCACCTCCTGCACCAACACTTCGAACCCCTATGTGATGATCGGGGCTGGCCTGGTCGCGCGCAAAGCTGCGGCTCTGGGCCTCAACCGCAAGCCCTGGGTCAAGACCTCGCTGGCACCGGGTTCGCAGGTTGTGTCCGCCTATCTGGAGGCCGCCGGCCTGCAGGAGGACCTGGACAAGATCGGCTTCCACCTGGTTGGCTATGGCTGCACCACCTGTATCGGCAACTCCGGTCCCATCCAAACAGAGCTGTCCGACGCCATCGCCAAGGGCGATCTGGTGGCCACTTCTGTGCTGTCGGGCAACCGCAACTTTGAAGGCCGCATCAGCCCGGATGTGCGCGCCAACTACCTGGCCTCGCCGCCGCTGGTTGTGGCTTATGCGCTGGCAGGCGACATGAACATCGACCTGACCAACGACCCGCTGGGCCAGGACAACGACGGCAATGACGTCTACCTGAAAGACATCTGGCCTTCGACCCAGGAAGTTGCTGAGTTGGTTGAGCAGACCGTCACCCGCGAGGCGTTCCAGTCGAAATACGCCGACGTCTTCAAGGGCGACGAGAAATGGCAGGCGGTCGAGACCACCGATGCGGAAACCTATGACTGGCCGTCCGCGTCGACCTATATCCAGAACCCGCCCTACTTCCAGGGCATGGGTACCGAGCCGGGCACCATCTCGAACATCGAAGACGCCAAGGTTCTGGCGGTTCTGGGCGACATGGTCACCACCGACCACATCTCGCCCGCGGGTTCGTTCGCAACCACCACGCCCGCAGGCCAGTACCTGCTGGAGCGCCAGGTGCAGCCGCGCGAGTTCAACTCCTATGGTTCGCGCCGCGGCAACCACGAGATCATGATGCGCGGCACTTTCGCCAACATCCGCATCAAGAACGAGATGCTGGACGGTGTTGAGGGCGGTTACACCAAAGGCCCCGATGGCGAACAGACCTCGATCTTTGATGCCTCGATGGCGCATCAGGAAGCAGGCACCCCGCTGGTGGTGTTCGGCGGCGAACAGTACGGCGCGGGCTCCTCGCGCGACTGGGCGGCCAAAGGCACCGCGCTGTTGGGCGTCAAGGCTGTGATCGCTGAAAGCTTTGAGCGTATTCATCGCTCCAACCTGGTTGGCATGGGTGTGATCCCGTTTGAATTCACCGGTGGCGACAGCCGCAAATCGCTGGGCCTGACCGGCGAGGAAACCGTATCGATCAGCGGACTGGACACCATCCAGCCGCTGCAGGAAGTGCCCTGTGCGATCACCATGGCGGATGGTTCGGTGAAAGAGATCACTCTGAAGTGCCGCATCGATACAGCACCTGAGATCGAATACATCGAACATGGCGGCGTGCTGCACTATGTGCTGCGCAACCTGGCCAAGTCGTAAGACAGCTAAGAGAAGATGTTAAAGGGCGCCCTAGCGGGCGCCCTTCTTACGTCAGGGTTAAAGCAATGTGTCCGGGCTACCGGGCGAAGGTGGTGCTGTTCAGGATCTCTGCAATCGTGCCATCTGCCTGCAATTCGGAAATCGCCCGATTGAACACATCCAGATAAGCATCTGCACCAGAACTCCGCGAGAGGCCGAAATGCGAATAGGTGCTGGAAATCGGAGTGGCAACAGCCGCAATTCTGTCCTGCCAGCCGTTTTGCACGACGTGGTACCGTCCGACCACATCATCAATTGCGATAAGATCCAGTTGATCAAACAGCAGCATTTGCATCAGGCCTTCCACATCGCCGCCGCGAACGATCCGGTTGTTGTTTTCAAAGGCGCGTTCCATCTCCTGATCAATCACGCTGCCATTCACCATTCCCAGCCGCAGCCGGGAAATCCGCGAATATCCTTCGTCAAGTTCCAGCCCTTGCGGATAGCGCTCGCGGTTGTACCAGAATGTGTTGGTCTGCAGAAAGGTCGGCTCTGTGAAGGCCAGATAGGAAGCGCGCGCGGTGGATTTAAACAACGGAAGGATGCCGTCGGCCTCCCCGGATTCAGCCTGTGCTAGGCAGCGCTGCCAAGGCAGCAAAACAACCACAGCCCTTAGCCCGTCAATCCGGTCCGTCACGGCCTCCAGCAGCTTGACCTTCAGCCCGCCGCCGGGAATGCCGCCGGATCCCAGCGTATAAGGCGGATAGGGGTCGTAGCAGAAGGTCAGTACAGTGTCGGCACGCGCAGTGTCTGCCAGCCCGCAAAGGGCAGCAAAGCATGCCAGCAGCACTTTGATGAACCCGGTTGGCTTTTCCACTCTCCTGGCCTTCTCCATGCGGGCGGTATTCTGCTTAACGGCATTGCAAATTGCCGCTCCTGCTTGCCATAAGCTTCCAACCTATCCCACAGTTAAATGAAAGAACCTGTAATGGGATTTAGCGTTCTGCCGGCCCGGCGCGCACAACCACAGCGATATCCCCCTGACGCTAATACCTGCTATACCGCCCGGTTCAGTTGTGTGAACATCGATTTCGAATACATCTTTTATCCCTCGCGACATTTCTTCACTGGCCGGGTCTCAAAACATGAAAGAAGCTGTAATAGCAGTCATTTACCCGGATGCAGACACCTTTGACGAACACGTTGAGGCGGTTATGAACATGGTTCCGGAAACACGCCGTTTTCCTGGCTGCATTGAAGCCCATGTCGGCATTAGCCGCGCGCGTTTTGAAATCGCCATTTTCCACCTATGGGAGTCCAACGACCATTTGGAGCGATACTTGGTCTGGCGTGCCGACCGCGGCGATTTGGACGCCCGCAGCGCCACCATGCGGCGGGAGCAGGACTTCCGGACTTTTTCGGTGCCATAAGGCCCCGGCCTTTGTATTGAAAGCGCGGCATGGCGCCCGCGCCGCCGGGTTCTGCCTTTCATTGCACACTGGCTGTTCGCAATCTGCGGATTGCCTTGGACGGACACCCCGGAAAAAGTGGTGGCATGAAACACTCAGACAGCATCACAGGCTATCACGCCCACATCTACTTTGACGAAAGCACCGTTGCGCAGGCCCGCACTCTTTGCCAGCGCGCTGCCGGTCTCTTTGGAGCAGAGATGGGACGCATGCATGAAAAACCCGTCGGACCGCACCCTAGATGGTCCTGCCAGCTGGCGGCCAGCCCCGAGCAGTTTTTCAAGCTGCTGCCTTGGCTGGCATTGAACCGCGACGGCCTGATTGTCTTTGCCCATCCGGAAACCGGCGACGCCCTGGCGGATCATCGGGATCACGCGATCTGGCTGGGAACAGGTCTGACGCTGGATCTCAGCATTTTCGGTTGACGCTAGCGTAAATTTACCAGAAATTTCCTGATTCCCGTCAAGCTGGCCCTGCCCGCTGCAACATGGAGCGTTTCGTGACGGAAGCCGTGATCATTCAATTGCACCCGCTGCCCGGTAAATACACCGAGCTGGCAGTTCTTGTGAAACAGATGGTGGCGGCGGTCCGCGGCTTTCCGGGATGCTTGCAAGCCGAAACCCTGCTCGCCCCGGACCGGGACGAGATTTCGGTCTTTCAAAGATGGACCGACGCGGAGGCGTTCAGCGAGTATCTGATTTGGCGTTCAAAGCAGGAAGATCTGCAGCTTGCCTTTGCGCTGTCGGCGAAGGAACCGGATTTGCGCAACTTCACCCTGCATGACCCGGGCTAAGGTGCGGACGCCTGTCTACTGGCCCGCCGCCTTTTCCATTGCCGGGCGCAATGTGCTTTCGATCACCCGCTGGGTGATCGGGCCGGCGAACCGCAGCACGATCTTGCCGTTTCCATCCACCACATAGGTCTCCGGCACCCCATAAAGGCCCCAGTCAATAGCCATCCGGCCTTTCTCATCCCGGCCGATCGCAGCGTAGGGATCGCCCAGCTCATTCAGGAACCCCTCAGCATTGGCCAGCTGATCCTTGTAGTTAACGCCATAGACCGGGATCCCCTCTTTGGACAGTGCCTCCAGGTTCGGATGCTCGGCCCGGCAGGGCGCGCACCAGCTGGCCCAGTAGTTCACCAGCTTCACGCTGCCGTCGCGCAGGGTGGCATCGCTGAACATTTCCTTGCCGGGAAATTCGTCCAGAACCACCGGCGGCGCGGGCTGGCCTTCACGGGCGGACGGCAGGCTGTTGGGATCCTCGCGGAACATGCCCACCAGGGCAAGACCGACAAAACCCGCAAACACGATACCGGGGACCGCCATCAGCGGAGAGATCTTAGCCATTGCGCTTCATCCGGGTTTCCAAGGTTTCCATTTCCCGGCGCACTTTGCGGCCGCGCAGGATTGTCAGCACCACCAGCGCCAGCAGCAGCAGCAGCGAGGCACCATAGGCCGACAGCACCGTATCGGCGTATTTTCCAAGATCAGGCATCAGGCCTCCAGCCGTTCGCGCGCCATCAAGGCCTTGATGCGGCGGGCGCGGATTTCAGTTCCCGTGCGGTAGAACACCAGCGCAAGGAACAACAGAACAAAGCCTGCCATGCAGACATAAAGCGGGTTGGAAAACGCATCGGCCACGTTTTCCTTTTCGTCCAAGGACAGCGACGCCCCCTGATGCAGCCCCTGATTCCAGAAGTTCACCGCGTAGCGGCTGAGCACCGCAAAGACTGACCCGACCAGGCACAGGATCGAGGTGAGATCCGCGGCGGTGTCGGGATTGTCGATCGCCTCCCACAGGGCAATGTAGCCAAGGTAGAACAGGAACAGCACCAGGAACGACGTCAGCCGCGGATCCCAGGCCCACCAGGTGCCCCACATCGGCTGGCCCCAGATCGCGCCGGTGATCAGGGCAATCACCGTCATCACCACACCCACAGGTGCCGCGGCCCGGGCCGCCAGCGCGCTCACATGGTGGCGGCGGATCACCCAGACCAGCGAGGCCACCAGCATCATGAACCAGGCATTGATCGCCATCAACGCCGAGGGCACATGCAGGAAGATGATCTTGACAGTGGAGCCCTGGCGGTAATCGTCCGGCGTGAAGAAAAAGCCCCAGATCAGCCCCGCGCTGATCAGCACGGCAGAACTGATCCACAAGACCGGCATCACCTTTTCGGTGGTGGTCAGGAACTTCTTCGGATTGGCGTATTCCCAGATCGACATGTTGGCTATTTAGCTCTTGTTCTCGGGTTTCTCAATTCACGGCGTCGGCAAATGTCCTAGCGCAAATTGACGCGCAGGACAGCGGCGCTGGCAAAGGGCAGCAAGGCGATGGAGGCGGCGGAGATGCCGGCCAGCAGCAGCATCGGTGTTTGAACAGCCATGCCTTCGGCGCCACGGCGGGCAACTTCGGAGCCAAAGATCAGCGTCGGCACATACAGCGGCATCACCAAAAGCGACATCAGCAGACCGCCGCGTTTCAGCCCGACGGTCAGCGCGGCGCCGAAGGTGCCGATGACAGACAGTGCCGGCGTGCCCAACAACAAGGAGATGACCAGCCATTGAAATCCCTGCACCGGCAGGTTCAGCAGCACGCCAAGCACCGGCGCCGCCATCACCAGCGGCAGGCCGGTGGTAATCCAATGGGCCAGCGCCTTGATGGTGACGGTGCTTTCCAGCGGCAGCGGCGCGGTGGCCAGCAGGTCCAGCGAGCCGTCCTCCCAATCCAGCGCTAGCAGGCGATCAAGGGACAGAAGGCAGGCGAGCAAGGCGCCCAGCCACAAAACGCCGGGCGCGATCCGCGCCAGCAATTCGGACTGCGGGCCGACAGAAAACGGCACCATGACCGTTACGATCAGAAAGAACGCGAGGCCAAGGCCAAAGCCGCCGCCAGCCCGGAAGGCGAGCTTCAGGTCCCGCAGCAATAGAGCAATCACAGGAAGCCTCCGTCAAAGTCGTCCAGTGCCAGCGGCTTGGCCTTAAAGGGTCCGACATCCAGCACCGCGGCCTCAAGCCCCAGATCGATATGGGTGGCAATCAGCGCCGAGCCGCCCTGCCCCAGATGCGCCCGCACGGCGTCTGCGAACATCGCAACTGAAGTCTTGTCGAGGCTCACCGTCGGCTCATCCATGATCCAGATGGGACGGCCCGTGACCAGCATCCGGCTGAGGCCAAGACGGCGCTTCTGGCCCGCTGACAGCGCACCGGCCTGCCGGTCGCGCAGGGTTTGCAGATCAAACCCGTCCAACGCCTGTTCAATGCCATTGCGGCCAAAGACACTGGCCCAGAAAGTCAGATTTTCGGCAACAGTCAGTGTCGGCTTCAGCCCGTCGGAATGCGCCGCATAGGCGATCTGGTCCTCGGCGCCATCGACCCGGCCTTTCAGCGGCGGCTGCAGCCCGGCAACGGTGCGCAACAGGGTTGTCTTGCCGATGCCATTCGGCCCGCGCAGGATCAGCGCCTTGCCAGGATCCAGCGCAAAGCTCACCCCCTCCAGCACCGGGATGCCTCCGCGCGCCACGCTCAGATCCGTCACAGTCAATGTCATGAAGTTCGCTTATCCCGTTGTGCCCGCGCATCAAAAGACCATGCAGCCGCGCCCCGCTTTGCGGCAGGTCAAATACATCTTCAGAAAGTCAGACCGCCAGCGCCGCCATTGCAATCCGGCGCCCCTCGGACAGCAGCACATTGTAGGTGCGGCAGGCCGCGGGCGAGTTCATCACCTCAACCCCAAGCCCGGCCCCCTCCAGCGCCTTGCGCAGATCTGCCGGGATATGGGCGATTTCCGCGCCGGTTCCAATGAACAGGACGTCGATCTCCCCGGCCAAAGCCAGCAGCGGCGCGTCATCCGCATAACCGCCCCAAGGGGAGGTTCCCGCAGCCGAAGTCAGCACCGCCCCCTGATGCACCTGCCCGCCGATGCGGAAGAACCCGGCGCCATAACCGTCAATCGGCTGCGCGTCGGTAAAACTCACTTCATTCAGACGCATGGGTGGGTCCTTTCAATCGAATACCGGGAGGCTGGATAGCACGGCCAGCGCAATCACGGAATAGGAGGCAAAGCGGTAAAGCTTCTCCAGCTTGGGATCAAACAGCGCCTTGCCGGTCAGCGTGGTGACAACATAGGGGATACCCAGCAGCGCGGCCAGGATCACCGCCTGCAGGCTGGCCAGTCCGCCAAAGATCAGGTTGACCGCAATCACCACATCCAGTGCGGCGAGGAAGACAATTGTATTGGCCCGTACCCGCGCCACGTCACGCACATTGGCGAGATAGAAAACAATAATCACAGGTCCTGTCAGGCCGGTCATGCCGCCAACAACGCCGGCAGCGCCGCCAATGGCAAACCGGCCGGGCCAGCCCAGCCGCCCCTGCCAGCGCCAGCCGGAAACCACGGCGGCCAATGTCACCCCGATCACCCCGGCAGCAAGCCAGCGCAGGGTCAGCGGATCCAATTGCGACATGACCCACAAACCGGCGGGCACGGTGACAGCAGCGGCCATCGCCAGCGCGCCAACTTCAGCCTTGTCGGCCTTGCTCCAGGCCTGCGGGAACAGGGTGATGGTGGAGAACACCCCCATCAGCACCATCAGAAACACCACATCCGCAGATGGCAGGAATTGTGCGCCGACGGGCACAAAAATCATCGCGGTGCCAAAACCAGTGAAGCCGCGGACAAGACCCGCGGCTCCAATAGTCAGCAAAAGCCAGAACAGCCCCGGCGTTTGCAGGGCTGCCTGAAAAGCCTCAAGCATCAATGTTCGAGAACTGGTTGCCGGTGGTGTTTGCCTGTTTCGACCAGTCGCGCTTCACCCCCAGCTTCAGCAGGATGGTGGAGGCCACGAAGACCGACGAATAGGTCCCGACCAGCACCCCCCAGATCATCGCAAAGACAAAGCCGCGGATCACGTCGCCGCCCAGCACATAAAGCGAGATCAGCGCCAAGAGCGTGGTGACAGAGGTCATCACCGTCCGGCTGAGGGTCTCGTTGATCGAGATATTCAGAACCTCGGCCAGGTCCTTCTTCTTGTAGCGGCGCAGGTTCTCGCGCACCCGGTCGAACACAACCACCGTATCGTTCAGCGAGTAGCCGACGATGGTCAGCAGCGCCGCAATGATGGCAAGGTCGAACTTGATCTGCAGTTCAGAGAACACACCGATGGTCAGTACCACGTCATGCACCAGCGCCGCCACAGCGCCGAGGGCAAACTGCCATTCGAACCGCAGCCAGATGTAAACAAGCACCGCCGCAATCGCCAGCGCGACCGCAATCACCGCCGTGGTGATCAATTCTCCTGACACTTTGGGGCCAACAGATTCGACCGACACGAACTTGATGCCGGGCGCTGCTGCGTCCAGCGAAGTCTTGAGCGTTTCAATCATCTCGCCCGAGATCGCCTCGCCATCTTCCTGAGCCTGGATGCGGATCATGGCGACGTGCTGGTCTTCCTCGAACGTCGGGTCGAACACCTCGGTGATTGACACGTCTCCAAGGTCAAGCGGCGCAATGGCATCGCGGTAAGCCCCCACATCCACGGCCTCTGCCGCCTCGGTCCGGATGGTGGTGCCGCCGCGGAAGTCGATACCGAAGTTCAGCCCCTGCAGAAGGAAGGAGGCAAAGCCCACCACCATCATCAGGGCAGAGATGCCCAGCCACAGCTTGGCACGTTTGAAGAAATCGAAGGAGGTGCCTTCGGGAACAAGTTTCAACCGCATATCACACCTCAATCGTTTTCGGACGGCGCCGTTCAAACCACATGATAACGATCAGGCGGGTAACAAAGATCGCGGTGAATACCGAGGTCATGATACCCAGCCCCAGGGTGATCGCAAAGCCGCGCACCGGGCCGGAGCCCATGGCGAACAGGATCACCGCGGTGATGAATGTGGTGATGTTAGCGTCAAGAATGGCGCTCAGCGCCTTGGAGTAGCCTTCGTCAATCGCCTTGGCCGGACCGCGGCCCGCCTTCAGCTCTTCACGGATGCGTTCGAAGATCAGCACGTTGGCGTCCACCGCCATACCGACCGTCAGCACGATACCGGCGATGCCCGGCAGCGTCAGGGTACCGCCAATGAGGCTAAGCATGCCAAAGATCAGCGCGATGTTCAGGATCAGCGCCACATTGGCAAAGAGGCCGAACAGACCATAGCTGAGCCCCATGAACACCAGCACCGCGATAAAGGCCACGATGGTGGCGATCTTGCCGGCATCAATGCTGTCCTGGCCCAGTTCCGGGCCAATGGTGCGTTCTTCCAGGAACTCCAATCCGGCGGGCAGTGCGCCTGCGCGCAACAGAACAGCCAGGTTGGTGCTTTCCTCAATGGAGAAATTGCCGGTGATGATACCGGAGCCGCCCGGGATATGCGACTGGATCACCGGGGCCGAGACGACCTCGTCATCCAGCACGATGGCAAAGGGCGAACCGATGTTTTCCGCCGTGTAGTCGCCGAACCGGCGCGCCCCCGAAGTGTTGAAGCGGAAGGTCACCGCAGGCCGGCCGTTCTGATCGAACGAGGGCTGCGCATCCACAAGGTCCTCGCCAGTCACGACAGCGGCAGCTTCGATGGTATAGTAGATGCCGTCCTCATCCAGCGACGGGATGATCTTATTGCCAATCCCCGGTGCAGCATCTGCATCGCTGCCGCGGCCAACAACCGGGTTAAAGGTCAGCTGCGCTGTGGTGCCGATGATCGCCTTCAGTTCCGAGGCGGAGCCAATGCCCGGCACCTGGATCAGGATGCGGTCAGCGCCTTGGCGTTGGATGGTCGGCTCGCGGGTGCCGACCTCGTCGATCCGGCGGCGCACGATTTCCAGCGCCTGGCGCACGGTGCGGTCGTCCGAGGCGGTCTTCTCTGCCTCGCTCAAGCGCACCACCAGGATGCCGGCTTCGGCGGAAACTTCAATGTCGTTGGCGCCCACACCGGTCAATGTGGTAATCGGATTGGCCAGCTCGCGCACGACCTCCATCGCCCGGGCCATGCCTTCAGGCTTGGTGATTTTCACGCGAATCTGATCCGCCTGCCCCGGCTGGCGGCGGAAAGTGCCGACGGTGCCGCGCTCGGGCCGCAACGCATCACGCACCTCCGGCCACAGCGCATCCATCCGCGCCTCATAGACGTCGCTGACCTGCACTTCTGCCAGCAGATGCGCACCGCCGCGCAAATCGAGACCTAGGTTTACCAGCCCGGACGGCAGGAACGAGGGCCATTGGCCCGCCGCCTCCAGCCGCTCCGGTGTTTCACCCTTGGTTTCAATATCCGCCACGGCGTCATTGGCCTGTTCGACGCGGGTGTAAAATCCATTTGGCAGGGCAAGCATCAGACCTGCTGCGCATACCAGCCAGATCAGCACCCTCTTCCAGAGATCAATTTGCAGCATTGCCCTGCCTTTTCAGTTTGTTATCGGTCCAAGCTTACGACACAGGGTCGGTTTTGCTCAGCACCTGGGCAATGGTCGCCTTGACGACGCGCACTTTCACACCATCGGCGATTTCCACTTCAATCTCGCCGTCTTCCTTGACCTTGGAGACCTTGCCGATCAGACCGCCCTGGGTCACTACTTGGTCACGCACGCGCAGCTGGTCGACCATCTTCTGATGCTCTTTCATCTTCTTCTGCTGCGGACGGATCAGCAGGAAGTACATGATCGCGAAGATCAGAATAAGCGGGAGAAATTGGGCGATTGCGCCACTGTCCATGGGATATTCCTTCTGTCAAAGCGGCCTGAGGTTTCACGCCGGAATTTTGCAGCGGAACCTATGCGCTGGGAGGATGGGTTGCAAGGCTGGCGCAGAGCAAAAGCGCTGCCGGGAAAGGCCGTTGCAGGATTGCCTGGATGCCACGCCGGGAATGGCCGTCCAATCCGCTGGCCCAGTGCCTGGAATCCCCAAGTTGCACATAGACCGCGCGCGCCTCTTCCCCTTTGTTCACCCTTGCGTCATAGGATGGACCTACTGATTCAAATCACAATTCAACGCTAGGAGAGACTCTCATGCATGACATCCGCGCTATCCGCGAAAACCCTGCCGCATTTGACGCCGCTATGGCGCGGCGCGGGGATGCGGGCGTGTCATCCGAGATCCTGGCACTGGACGAGGCGCGCCGCGCCAAGATCCAGGCTGCAGAAGCCGCACAGGCCCAGCAGAACAAGGCCTCCAAGGAAGTCGGCGCCGCCAAAGGCCGCGGCGATGACGCCGAGTTTGAACGCCTGCGCGCACTGGTGGCCGAGAAGAAAGCCGAAGTGGCGGCGATGAATGCCGAGGCCAAGGAACTGGACCAACGGCTGACCGACATGCTTGGCACCATTCCCAACCTGGCGCACGACGATGTGCCGCTGGGCGAGGATGAGGACGACAACGTCGAAATCCGTCGCTGGGGCGAACCCAAAACGCTCGATTTCGAAGCCAAGGAGCATTTCGAGATCGAAGGCGTTAAGCCCGGAATGGATTTCGAGACCGCGGCCAAGCTCTCGGGCAGCCGCTTTGTGGTGCTGTCCGGTGCGGTTGCCCGGATCCACCGCGCGCTGGCACAGTTCATGATCAACACCCATGTGGACGAGAACGGCCTGACCGAGGCCTGGACGCCGGTGCTGGTGCGCGAAGAGATGATGTATGGCACCGGCCAGCTGCCCAAGTTCGGCGAGGACAGCTATAAGACGACCAACGGCTGGTGGCTGGTTCCGACCGCCGAGGTGACACTGACCAACATCGTCAATGGTATGACGGTTGAGGAAAGCTATCTGCCCCGCCGCTATGTGGCGCACACCCAGTGCTTCCGCTCCGAGGCCGGTTCAGCCGGCAAGGACACCTCCGGCATGCTGCGCCAGCACCAGTTCGAGAAGGTGGAGATGGTCTCGGTCACACATCCGGACAAAAGCGGTGAAGAGCATGAGCGCATGACCCGCTGCGCCGAGGATATACTGGAGCGCCTGGGCCTGCCCTACCGTACCATTGTGCTGTGCACCGGCGACATGGGCTTTGGCGCCCGCAAGACCCACGACATCGAGGTCTGGGTGCCTGGCCAGAAGACGTACCGCGAGATTTCTTCGGTTTCGGTCTGCGGTGATTTCCAGGCCCGCCGGATGAATGCCCGGTTCAAGCCTGAGGGTGGCGGCAAGCCGCAATTCCTGCACACGCTGAACGGCTCCGGCCTGGCGGTTGGCCGTTGCTTGATCGCAGTGCTGGAAAACGGCCAGCAGGCGGACGGTTCGGTCAAACTGCCAGAGGTTCTGGCACCTTATCTGGGCGGCAAGCTGACCCTGACCGCCGATGGCGCGCTGGCCTGACCCACTGGCCTGACCCACTGGCCTGAACCACTGGCCTGACCCAAACGCCAAAGCAAAACAGAAACCGGCGCCCAATGGTGCCGGTTTTTTCATTTCATTCAAGGCTTTGAGGTTACTTCTTCGCCTTCTTCCTGCTGGCACCTTTGGCTGCAAGAATAGCCTGGGCCTTTGCCTTTTCTTTCTCGATGGCTTTTTTCGCTTTCGCTTTGACCTTCTTGGCCTTCTGCTTGGCTTTAATTCTTGCCGCTGCAAATTCCACCGCCAGCTGCGCCGTTTTGCGCTTGGCTTTACGGGCTTTGGCCTGCGCCTTGGCCGCTTTGTCCTCCGCTGCCCGGCGCGCGGCCTCGGCGGCTTCCAGCTTGGCGTTCAGCTCCCCCTTCAGCCCATCAGATGCCTTATCTGCAGGTGGTTTGGCCGTTTTCTTCTCTGGCGCCTTTCCGTTCACAGGCCGGATCTCCTTCTAATTGAGTGCGCACGGCCCGGCAGTCGCAGCCGTCTGAGCTTTGGCATACTCCAGCAGTACCACCGCAAGCCTGGCTCCGGTACCCGCGATTGTGTGCAGCAGCGGTTTCCCCGAAGCGGCCAGATCAGACGTGCCTGGACGATTAGTGCTGGCTGCGACCCCTTGCAACAGAGGCCCCTATCAGCCCGGAAAGGGCACCAGGCATTTCTTATCCTCATCCCACAGCTTCAGTGTCAGCGCCCGCACTGCTTCGCCAAATTTAATCCGGCGCAGCCCCAGTTCCGGTGGCAGGCTGTAGTGGCACTGGCGCAGACGGTAGGACGGGATACGGGCGTTGTAGTGGTGAATGTCATGCAGGGTGATATTGGCTACCGCCATGTCGAAGACCCAGCCGAAATCCAGGCAAGAGGATCCCTGCAGCGCCGCCACCTGCGGGTTCAGGTCCGGGCGGCGGTCCCAATAGGTGTCCTCAAAATTATGCTGCAGGTAGACCAGGAACACTCCGATCATGCCGCCCAGGAATGAAAACGCCAGCCAGACCAAGATGCCGGTCATCCCCGCCGCCCGGTAGAGCAGCACCAGCAATGCGGCAATCACCAGATTGTGCAGGACCACTCCCAGCGCACCAAAACGCACGGTGTTCTTGGGCCAGCGGTAGCGGATGAAATATGTAAACGCCGCACCCAATGGAACCAGTACAAACGGATTGCGGTACAGGCGGTAACCCAGCCGGTCCCAGACTCCGGCCTTGGCCCACTCCCGCACCGTCATGGTGTGGATCTCACCCGTCTCCCGGTGTTCCAGGTTGCCGATGTTGGAGTGGTGCAGATTGTGGTTCTGTTTCATCACCTCAAACGGCGCAAAGGTGAAAGGCGACAGCACATGGCCCGCAATCTCGTTCTGGGTCCGGGTTTCAAACAGAGAATGGTGCCCGGTGTCATGCTGCAGCACATACAGCCGCACTGCGGCAAAGGCAAAAACAACCCCTGCCGGCAGCATCACATACCAGCGGTCCGCATAGGTTACAGCCACGGCAAGCGCCGCAAAATAGACCGCAAATGTGCCGAAATAGCTGAGCGACGCCAACCGGTTATCCGGTTGCGTGAATTGACGCGTATGTGCCCTCAGATCCATGAACCCGTCCCTAAAGCCGATGCGTGACAGCCGTGCAAACCGCGCACCCCGTCCAAAGTAAATGTCCAGATAACGCCGCCTTAGACAAAAACAAGGCTGCCACCGGACAAACCATTCAACTTGAAGGGTATCAATCTGCAGCAGGGAAGGAAACACAGGGAGGCGATACCCGGGAATTGGCAGGCAAAAGGCCGCTCACCTCTGTGAAACGCAAAAACGCCGCCCGTCAGGGCGGCGCCGGGCCCAACGGGCCAAGGTATTCTGTGAATGCCGCGGGCCGGGCGGGAGCGCCCAGCCCTAGCTGGATCCGCCGCCGCGCTTATTCAAATGCTTGGCCAAAGCGCCGGCATTCTTGGCGCGCTTGCCCTTATAAGGGTTCTTGTCGCCCTGGCCGCGCATATACAGGCGGATCGGCGTGCCGGGCATATCGAAATCCTCGCGCAAGCCGTTGACCAGATAACGGGTGTAGCTTTCCGGCAGCTTGTCGGGATGCGAACACATCACCACAAACCCGGGCGGGCGGCTCTTGGCCTGGGTCATGTAACGCAGCTTGATCCGCTTGCCCTGCGGCGCCGGCGGCGGGTGCTGCTCCAGCATGCCGACCAGCCAGCGGTTCAGCGCCGCGGTCGGCACCCGGCGGTTCCACACGGTATAGGCCCGCATGATCGCGTCTTGCAGCCGGTCCAGCCCCTTGCCTGTTTTGGCCGAAACCGTCACCAAAGGCGCGCCCCGCAGCTGCGGCAGCAGGCGGCCAAAGGCCTCTTTCAGATCGCGCAGCTTTTCCTGCTTGTTGTCTTCGATGTCCCATTTGTTGACGGCCACAACAACCGACCGGCCCTCGCGCTCGGCCAGGTCGGCAATCCGCAGGTCCTGCTGCTCAAACGGGATATCCGCATCCAGCAGCACCACCACAACCTCGGCGAATTTCACCGCGCGCAGGCCGTCGGAAACGGACAGCTTTTCCAGCTTTTCCTGCACCTTGGCCTTCTTGCGCATGCCGGCCGTATCAAACACCCGCATCGGCACGCCGTTCCAATTCATCCGCAGCGAGATCGCATCACGGGTGATGCCCGCCTCGGGTCCGGTCAGCAGCCGGTCCTCGCCCAGGATCTTGTTGATCAGCGTCGACTTGCCCGCGTTGGGGCGGCCCACAACGGCAACCTGCAGCGGCTTGGCATCGGTCGGCTCGGGGATGCTTTCAATGTCGTCCTCACCGATTTCCTCGTCCAGCACCACATCGGTGACCGGCGAATGATCCACCGCCTCGGATTCAAACTTCTCTGCCAGCGGCATCAGGACCGAATAAAGATCCGGCATCCCTTCGCCATGCTCGCCGGACAAGCGCAGGGGCTCGCCCAAGCCCAGGCTATAGGCCTCCAGAACACCGGCTTCTGCGGCGTTGCCTTCGGCCTTGTTGGCAACCAGGATCACATGGGCGGATTTGCGGCGCAGGATGTCGGCAAACAGCTCATCGGTCGGTGTCACGCCGGTGCGCGCATCGATCATGAACATACAGATATCGGCCATATCCACCGCCCGCTCGGTCAGGCGGCGCATGCGGCCTTCCAGCGAGTTGTCGGTGGCATCTTCCAGACCCGCGGTATCAATCACCGTGAACCGCAAATCGCCCAGCCGCGCTTCTCCCTCGCGCAAATCGCGCGTGACACCCGGCTGGTCGTCGACCAGGGCCAGCTTTTTGCCCACAAGGCGGTTGAACAGGGTGGACTTTCCCACATTGGGACGGCCCACGATGGCGAGGGTAAAGGACATCAGACCAGCTTTCTGCGATTCAGACGCGGCTCATAACGCATCCGGGCGGCATCCGCCACCCGGAAACACTGCTCAGCGGTATGCCAGCAATTCACCCATGGAGGAAACCACGTAAAGCGTGCGCCCTGCAACAACCGGTGCGGTGGTGGCGCCGCCCGGCACCTCGGCGGTGCGGATCAGGCTGCCGTCCTGCGGGTTGAAGAACCGCAGCAGGCCGTCGTTGGAGGCGACGATGATCTGCCCGCCCGCCAGAACGGGGCCGTAATGCACATGGATCCGGCCGCGCTTGCCCGGCTTGTCTTTCACATATCCTGGCAGATCCACCGCCCAGACCACCTCGCCGGTGCTGCCGTCCAGACGCAGCAGCTGATTGATGTCGCTCACCTGAAACAGGCTGCCGCCTGCGGGCCATGCGGTTCCAGAGGCGCCTTCGCGCGCGGTCCACAGCCGGTCGCCGGTTTCCAGATCGATCGCCACGGTGCGGCCCGAGTTGTTGCCTGCGTAAAGGCGCTTGCCAGCGACCACCGGCGCACCGGTCACATCGCTGATCCGCGACAGGGTCCGGCCGGTGCGCTGGCCGGAGACCGAGGCGCTCCAGCGCCGCAGGCCGCCGCGGCGGAACGTGGCAATCAGATCGCCGGACCCAAAGGCAAAGACCGTCAGATCATTGGTCACCACAGGCGCAGGCGCGCCAAGGATATTCGACGCCGAGGGCGAAGCTTCGATTTGCCAGGCAATGCGGCCGTCCTTGGCCTTGACGGCCCAGCCGGTATCATCCCCCGCGACCAGATAGACCAGCCCGCCGCTGACCCGCGGCTGGCCGGATCCGGTGGCATCCAGTTCCTGACGCCAGATCAGGCTGCCATCGGCAGCATCCAGCGCTGTCAGCACGCCATAGCCGGAAGAGATGTAAAGAACACCGTCATCATATGCCAATCCGCCGCCGGTGGCCTGGCCCTCGTCATCTTCTGCCGGGATCAGCGTGCTGCGCCACAAGACCTGGCCCTGCGGCGACACCGCCGAGACCTGTGCTGCACTGTCCAGCGCGTAAATGCGCCCGCCGCCGACAACCGGTGTTGCCGTGATGCGCTGACGCCGGCCGTCGCCGTCACCGATGGACGCGGACCAGATCCGCTGCGGCGCCGCCGACAGCGCCGGATGCGATGTGCGGCCGGCCTCGGCGCCATGGCCCTGGGCCCAGCTTGCATTCGGCACTTGCTTGGGCAAGGAAATCGCGCGGGATTGGTTGACCGCTTCAATGGCGGCCTCCGGACGGATGTCCTCGCGTTCACCGCGCAGGATGATCTCCTCTTCCGCACAGGCGGCCAGAATTGCCGCCGCCGCGGTGCCGCACAAAAAAGCCCGTGCCCGGGAGAAAGTTTTGTTTTTTGTCATTGCCCTGCCCTGTCTGCCGTTCGTGTTCCGCAAGTTCCCATCCGCGGAGCGCCTTACCCCTCAGGCGCAGAGGCATCCTCAAGGGAGCCGCCAAGCGCCACAATCACCTGAGTTGCACGTTCTTTCAAGTCTGCACTCACAGCCGCATCCGCCGCAATCCCGCGGAGCCGTGTGATTGCGGCCTCGTTGTTGCCCTCTTCAATATCCAAAAGCGCCAGCTGTTCGGATGCCAGCAGTGACAGCGGTGCGCCAGGCTGGGCCAGCGCCTCATATTGCAGACGCCGGTCGGCTGCACTCAGGGTTCCGGACTGCAAGGCCAGCGCCTTGAAGCTGGCGATATGGCGGTAAATCAGCGGCAGCTCGCCATTGACCGCCACGGCTTCCAGCCGCGCCACCGCCTCAGCAGTCTTGCCCGCGTCCGCCAGCGCACCGGCTTCAAGCATCTTCAGAATAGCCGCGCCGCCTGCGCTTTCGGCCGAAACCGCTGCCAGCGCTTCAGACCGGCTGCCGCTGCCGTCAATCTCCAGCGCCGCGGTGATCGCATCCCCCAACGCTTCGGCCGCGGCCTGGTCCTGTGCCTTGCTGTACTCACGGAAGGCAGCGCCGCCAACGATCAGCGCCACCGCAGCGCCGCCGATCCAGCCATAGCGTTTCAGCATCAGGAAAAGCCGGTCGCGGCGGACCTCTTCGGTCACCTCATCGATAAAGCTGTCGGTATCGCTCATGAAAAGCCCCTGGTATGCGCGGCCCGGACGTTCCGCCCAAACCGGTATTGAATGCGTTGCGCCCCTCTTAACCCGGCTCAAAGCCCAAGCCAAGTGGCCCGTTTGCACCAGAAACGCCGGCAATTACGCCAGAAAAGCAAGAAATGTGAACTAAACCACTTAGTTTAGAATGGACATCTCCTATATCAGGCTTATCACATACGCGCGACTCCCGTTGTGAGCAGGCCCCGCCGTATTCTGGCTATGGCTCATTTTGCACCCGGGACCAGACAAGAAACAGGAAGACCCGACATGCGTATCATTCCGATGCTGACTGCAGTGGCTGTGACGGCTGGCCTCTATCTGGTGGTGATTGAGCGCGACGACCTGATGGCCTTTGCCCGTGGCGAGAATGCCCCCGAGGCAGCCGAGGCCGAAGCCGGCACTGATGACGGCCAGGCGCTGACCCAGGCCGCAGACACGCGCGTTGGCGTGGTGGCCCTGCAAAGCAAAGCGCGCACCATTGGCAGTGCGGTCATCCTGCGCGGCCAGACCCAGGCGATCCGCCAGGTCGAGGTTCGCGCCGAGATCACATCGACCGTGATTTCCGAACCTCTGCGCAAAGGGTCGCATGTTAAAAAGGGCGACCTGCTGTGCGAGCTGGACCCCGGAACGCGCCCGGCCATGCTGCTGCAGGCGCAGGCCCAGCTGAAAGAAGCCCGGATCAATCTGACCGCCTCCGCTAAACTGTCCCAGGGCGGTTACGCCTCGGAAACCCGGCTGGCTTCATCCGAGGCCCTAGAACGGACGGCGTTGGCCGCTGTGGCCACTGCTGAAAAAGAACTCAGCCATCTGACCATCACCGCGCCGTTTGACGGTCTGCTGGAGAGCGACACCGCCGAGCTGGGCAGCCTGCTGCAGCCCGGCAGCCTGTGCGGCACGGTGATCCAGCTCGACACCATCAAGCTGGTTGGCTACGTGCCCGAGGCCGAGGTGAACAAGGTGACCCTGGGCGCCACGGCCGGCGCCGAACTGGCAACCGGCCAGCACGTGCAAGGGGAAGTCACATTCCTCAGCCGCTCTGCCGACCCGAACACCCGCACGTTTGAGGTGGAAATCACCGTGCCCAACCCGGATCTCAGCATCCGTGACGGCCAGACCGCGGATATTGCGATTTCTTCAGCCGGCCGGCTTGCGCATAAGCTGCCGCAATCGGCGCTGACGCTGAACAACGAAGGCAAGCTGGGCGTGCGTGTTGTCGGTTCCGACAGCACCGTGGTATTCTACCCTGTGCAACTGCTCAGGGATGAGGCCGACGGCGTCTGGCTCGGCGGCCTGCCTGAAACTGCGGATGTGATCGTGGTGGGGCAGGACTTTGTGACCGAAGGCGTCGCCGTGGCGGCCACCTACCGGGAGACTGAACAGTGATTGGCATTGTCGATTGGGCTGCCGGCCGTGCCCGGATGGTCCTTGCCTTTATAGCAATCTCGCTGCTTGTCGGCGGCGTCGCCTATTCGATGCTGCCCAAAGAGGGCGAGCCGGACATCGAAATCCCCGCCCTGTTCATCTCGGTCCCCTTCCCCGGTATTTCCGCCGAGGATTCCGAATCCCTGATGGTCAAGGTGATGGAGACCGAGCTGGCCGATCTTGACGGGCTCGACAAGATGACCTCCACCGCCGCAGAAGGCTATGCCGGTGTGGCGCTGGAATTCGATTTCGGCTGGGACAAGACCGCGATCATGGCCGACGTGCGCGACGCCATGGACAAGGCCGAGGCAGAGTTTCCCGAGGGCGCCGAGAAATACTCAATCACCGAGATCAACTTCTCGGAATTCCCGATTGTCATTGTGAACCTGACCGGCGCAGTGCCGGAACGCACGATGGCGCGTATTGCCAAGGACTTGCAGGACGATCTTGAAGCCCTGGACGCAGTGCTGGAAGCCGGGATCGCCGGCAACCGCGACGAGATGGTCGAGGTGCTGATCGACCCGCTGCGGCTGGAGGCCTATAACGTCACAGCACTTGAGCTGATCAATGTTGTGCAGAACAACAACCAGCTGATTGCGGCAGGTGAAGTGGAAACCGCGCAGGGCACCTTTGCGGTCAAGATCCCCTCCTCGTTCGACGAAGTGAAGGATATCTATCAGCTGCCGGTCAAAACCAACGGCGACCGTGTGGTCACCCTGGGGGAACTGGCGCAAATCAACTTCACCTTCGAGGACCGGGTCGGCACTGCCCGGTTTAACGGCGGCGACACCGTGGCGCTGCAGGTGGTCAAGCGCAAGGGCTACAACGTTATCGACACCGTCAACATGGTGAAAGAGACGCTGGAAGCCTCCAAATCCAAATGGCCGCCGGAACTGCAGGCCGCGGTTGAAGTCGGCACCTCCAACGACCAAAGCCGCGTGGTCGGTTCCATGGTCAGCCAGCTGGAAGGCTCGGTCCTGACCGCCGTGGCGCTGGTGATGATCGTTGTTTTGTCCGCGCTTGGCAGCCGCGCTGCGCTGCTTGTCGGCTTTGCGATCCCGACCTCGTTCCTCTTGTGCTTTGCCTTCCTGGCGCTGATGGGCGTAACCATTTCAAATATGGTGATGTTCGGCCTGATCCTTGCCGTGGGCATGCTGGTGGATGGCGCCATTGTGATTGTCGAATACGCCGACAAGCGCATTAAGGAGGGCACCGGCCCGATGCACGCCTATGTCGAGGCTGCACAGCGGATGTTCTGGCCGGTGGTCTCTTCCACCGCGACCACGCTCTGCGCCTTTTTGCCCCTGCTGTTCTGGCCCGGCGTGCCCGGAGAATTCATGGGCATGCTGCCGGTCACCATGATCTTCGTGCTGTCGGCCTCGCTGGTGGTCGCGCTGATCTACCTGCCTGTCATGGGCGGTGTCACCGGCCGTATCAGCCGCACGTTTGAGGGCGCCTCCCGCGCCTTGCGCATGGTTGCACCCTGGTGGCTGCGCGCCGCTTTGGTGCCGGTGGCCATGTGGGGCATGTTTGCAGGCGCCATGCAGATGCTGAACCCGTCGTACCTGCTGGGCGGCGGGGCCGGCGGATTGGGCGGCGTGCTGTTTGGCGGGCTGGTCTTCACACTTGCCTCCTTTGCCGCTTCCATCACCCTGAGTGCGGTCAAGATCGAGCGCGAGCAGAAAGAGGTTACCCCCGGTTACCACCACACACCTTTTGGCCATGTGATCAAGTTCATCGCCGGCAACCCGGTAATGCCCATCGTGACCATCGCCGTGGTGGCATTCTCCATCATGACAGTGTTCAAAACCTTTGGCGAAAACAACCTGGGCGTTGAATTCTTCGTGGATTCGGAACCGGAACAGGCCACCGCCTATGTCCGCGCGCGCGGCAACATCTCGCTGCAAGAAAAGGACGAAATGGTCCGCGCAGCCGAAGACATCATCCTGCAGCACCACGCGGTGATCAACGTCTTCTCCTTTGCCGGCGACGGCGGCCTGAACACCGACAGCTCCGGTGCGCAGCTGCCGCCCGACACCATCGGCCAGGTCCAGTTCGAGATCATCCCTTGGGAAGACCGCCCCACCGACAGCGAGCCGTTGGACGGCTGGTTCGGCGGGTTGCTGAGCAAGTATCTGGGCTTTGAAAAAGAACTCATTGCCGAGGAATACGACGGCAACACGGTTCTGGAGGAGCTGAACGCCGAAATGGTCAAGCTGCCCGGGTTCGAAGTTGAGGTCCGCGCCTTGGCGCAAGGTCCTGCCTCGGGCAAACCAGTGCACCTGCGCCTGCGCGGCGACGGCTGGGAAGACCTGACCTCTGCCACCGTGACCGCGCGGGAGCATTTTGAAAACACCCCTGGCCTGATCCTGATCGAGGACAGCCTGCCGCTCCCCGGCATCGACTGGCAGATCAACGTGGACGTCGAAAAAGCCGGCCGTTTCGGCGCCGATGTGGCGACCGTGGGCGCGATGGTTCAGCTGGTCACCCGCGGCATCCTTCTGGACACTATGCGGGTCGACAGCTCGGACGAGGAGATCGACATCCGCGTCCGCCTGCCGGAACAGGACCGGGTGCTGTCGACGCTCGACACCCTCAAGGTCCGCACATCCGACGGGCTGGTGCCGCTGTCCAACTTCGTCACCCGCCAGCCGGTGCCGAAACTGGCCCAGATCAACCGCATCGGCCAGGAACGGTTCTATGACGTCAAAGCCGATGTGGATGCAGGTCTGAGCAAGGCCGTGACCGAAGATCCGGAAACCGGCGAAATGACCCGTTTGGCGCTGCTGAAGGACGTGCCCGAAGGCACACCAGCGACCGGAGAAACCATCGTCGCGCCCAATGGCAAGACCCTGCAGCTGGTGCAACTGACGGGTGCCGAAAGCCTTGAGGCGCTGAAGGCAGCACTTGAGGATGGTGCCAGGATCAGCCCGGTGAACCCGAACGAGCGGATCGCCGTCATTACCGAGTGGCTGGAAAGCGACCCCCTGCCCCGCGGCATCGGCTGGGAATGGACTGGCGATCAGGAGGAGCAAGAGGAATCCGGCGCCTTCCTGTCCAAGGCGTTCGCCGGCGCGCTGGCGCTGATGTTCGTGATCCTGCTGGCCCAGTTCAACAGCTTCTACAACGCCGCACTGGTGCTGCTGGCAGTGGTGCTGTCCACCACTGGCGTGCTGATCGGCATGATGGTGATGCAGCAGCCGTTCTCGATCATCATGACCGGCACCGGCATCGTGGCGCTGGCGGGGATTGTGGTGAACAACAATATCGTGCTGATCGACACCTATCAGGAGTTCGCCCAGCAGATGCCCCGGATCGAGGCGATCATCCGCACCGCCGAGGCGCGTATCCGCCCGGTGCTGCTGACCACCATTACCACGATGGCGGGCCTGACGCCGATGATGTTCGGCGTCAGCCTCGATTTCATCAATGGCGGCTATTCGATCGACAGCCCCACTGCGCTGTGGTGGAAACAGCTGGCAACCGCGGTGGTCTTCGGCCTGGGCATCGCTACCGTGCTGACCTTGGTCGTCACCCCCTCGCTGCTGGCAATCCGGGTATGGTTCTCCACCTACATGCGTGCCTTGGGCCGGGCGCTGTCGCGGATCACCCGCGGCCGCTCCAGCCGCATTGCCCAGGACTCGCGGCTGTTCAAAAAGGCGCGCCAGCTGCCGACGACGGAGATCCAGTGGGTTGAAAGCGAGGCCCCTGAAACGGCTGAAGATCCAGCCGATGAGGGACAACCCGAACCGCCCGCGCCACAGGGCCGCCTGCGCGCAGCCGAATAGTCCGGCCACCAAAAAAGCCCCGCTCCGGCGGGGCTTTTCCTTTGCAGCAGCCGGGGAACGCCCCGCCCTTGGCTGGATCAGTCGGTAAAAGTGTATTCGCCCAGATCACACAGATCGAGACCAAAGTCTTCTGCCTCGGACCCATCGTCAAAGCTGCCGCGGATGTCGTAAACGCAGGTGGTTGCACCGTCGGCAATCACAACGCCGATCTCATACCCAGGCGCCAGATAGCCGCCATCCATCAGGTTTTCTTCCCAGTTGCTGGAAGACGCCGGGGATACGTTGAATTCAACCAGGTCAGCACTGCTGTCATTGATCAGCAGGAATTCCAGGTCTTCAGCAAAGGCCGGGGCCTGAAAGGCCAGGAGGGCAGCTGCGGCGGCGGCAGGCAGAAGGGTCTTCATCTATGTGTCCTTTCAATCAGGTCAGCCGGCGCCTGTGCCGCTGATCCCGGAATGACAGCACTTTAGTTTCGCCACCTTGCCGGTCAATGGGGAAAGCAATTGCCGCGTTCCCTTACGTAAGCGTCTACATGGAACAGTCCTGGTTCCGTTCACTGTTCCGCAGGGAAGTTTTGCATATTCTGGCTGCAAAAGAGACTGAGCCGGGAAAGGCAGCACATGGCGCGACACCTTACTATGCGGAAAGGATTTGCCGGGGCCGCGGCGCTGTTGCTTCTGGCTGCCGGCACTTATCTCGGCCAACCGGGTGCGCGCGGGCTTCAGCCATCCGCTGTCATAACTCCGGACGGCAAGGAGGCCCGCTCAACAGCGCTGATCATCACCGGCGCCGAAGGCTGGACCAGGGAACTGGCGGACCGGGCGCAGCGCCTGTCGGACATGCACACCCTGGTCGTGGGCGTTGACGGGCGGGCGCTGCTGGCGCAGGCGGGCGGGGATTGCGCTGCCGCCGCGCCGCTTTTGTCCGGCCTGGCCCGCCGCACGCAGCAGCAGCAGGGCGCGCTCGCCCGCACTCCGGTATTGTCCGGCTATGGCGCGGGCGCGGCCATCGCCTTCCACGCCGCCGCCGCCGCGCCCAGCAGCTTCAAGGGGCTCGTCACCGTGCACTTTGATGCATCCCCTGTGCCCTGCGCAGGCAACGCCCTGAAAGATGCGCAGGCTGGCAAGGCCCCGGTGCGATGGCTGGACATCGCGCAGCCGGGAACCGTCTCGGCCGCCAGCGGCATCGCGGGCGCCGCCGTGGTCGCGCCGGAACCTGATCCGCGCCGCGCGTTTTATCAAAGCTACCTGCGTCTGGCGGGCACCGATCACGCCTTTGACACGCAGACCGCCGCCGCAGGCTCCGGCCTGGACAGCCTGCCTCTTACCATTCACCAGCAGGCGGATGCGCCAGCCAGCGATACCTACGCCATCTTTCTGTCCGGCGATGGCGGCTGGGCCAATTTTGACGAGCAGGTTTCCGACCGGCTGGCCGCACGGGGCATCCCGGTGGCCGGTATCTCCAGCTTGCGCTACATGTGGCAGGAGAAACGCCCGGAGCAGATCGCCGCGGATCTTGTCCGCATCGACTCTCATTTCCGCCGCGTGTTCAGGCGGGACAAGGTTCTGCTGCTGGGGTTCTCGCTTGGCGCCAGCACCCTGCCCTTCGCCGCCGCAGAGGTGCCAGAGGATTTTCGGGCTCGGCTGGCGGGGGTCGGCCTGATCGCGCCTGAGACCCATACCGGATTTGAAATCGTTGTTGGCGGGTGGCTGGGCCGGCAGACCGGCTCGGTTGCGGTGGCCCCGGCGATTGACGTTTTGGCCGCCAGCCTTCCACCCAAACGGATCCTGTGTCTGTATGGCCGCAAGGAAACTGTCAGCGCCTGCCCAGCTGTGCAGCAACCTGGCGCTCAAAGATTGGAATTCGACGGCGGGCACCATCTGGGCAAAGATTACAGCCGCATTGCCGATGCCCTCGCAACGTTAGTGTCTTCAGGTCCTTAGCCCCGGAACCCCGACCGCGTGACACGAGATTTCCGGCTGCACGGCCTGAAGACAATGAGCTGCCGGAAGGACTGTGTCCCGGTCGGGCTCGCCGCCCATCCTCCTCCGCCACCGCCGGGATGCAAGCCTGTTGCAGCAACGCCGCCAGCTCCAGAAACCGGGGTGCCAAACTGAGTGTCTCCGGCAAATTCTGAACCAGGCCGCTGCCCGTTGGACGCTAAAGTTTTAAACACTCTGCTGTAAAGAGCACCCAGCCAGCTCCAAGGGCCCAAAACACTCGTAAGAAACTGTAAAAAAACACTTTTCTCAAACACCAGCACTCCCAAACAAAACAATCCGGCCTTTGCAACTTATCAATGCAGCGTTTTGCGTCAGAAACTGCCGGAATCTGTCGCACATTAAGGCAATCTCAATATGTCTCACGCATGTTAGACACCGTATCAATTGCAACATTCACTATATGTTATATCTCCCCCTTTATGTGGGTTTGCACAGAAGTACGCTTCTGTTTTGCGTGTATTCTTGTTTGGGGAAAAAATGTCACTTCGATCGCAAATCCTGACACTGATCGCTGTCCCGTTCATCGCGCTGGCTGGTATCGGCGGGTTCAAAGCTTTGGCGGACTGGAACCGTTTCCAAAGTGCACAGGTCTCGCAGGAACAGACCCGCGAATCCGTGGCACTGATGAAAGTAGTCCACTTCCTGCAGGTTGAGCGCGGCTTATCAGCAATTTATCTGTCCTCGGCCGGGCAAGCCGGCACGGCTGATCTGACCGGCATCAGGACCGAAGTGGACGCTGCCGTGCAAAATGTTCCGCAATCGGCGGTCGGCATCGTAGAACATTTGGATCAGCTTGCGGCATTGCGCGGCTCTGTTACCGCGCAAGAGCTGAAGCCTGGCCGGATGGGGGTCCGCTATTCCGCAATGATCGCCAGCATCTTACAAGACACAGGCAACCAGCTTTTGCATCAGAAAAATGCAGAATTGGCACAGCTCAGCGCCGGTCTCGTCAGCCTCGCCTACGCCAAGGAAGCTGCAGGCCAGCAGCGGGCTGCCGGTGCAGCGGGCTTTGGCCAAGGCAGTTTCAACTTGGATATCTACCGTTGGTTCAGCAGAACAAATGCCGTGGAGAAACAGCTTCTTGATATCGCGGGCCTTGCATTTGGCCGGATGCTGCCTGAACTGAACATCCGCCAGGGCCTGGAACCAACCGGACTGCCTGGCATCCGCACCGAAGTTCTGGAGGCGGGCCCAGGCAACCCGGCACCCGGCTACGCCTCAAAGAACTGGTTTGACCGGGCAACCCGCTGGGTCGGTTCTCTTAGAGATGTGGAAAACTCTGTCACCGGTGCAATGCTTGCCCTTACAGCCGAGGAAGCAAGCAATGCCCGCCAGGCACTGATCCTGACCCTGGCTGCTGTCGCCGTGTCGCTGACTGTCAGCACAGCCATCGGCCTGCGCCTGATCATGGCATTCACCAAGCAGTTCGGCGCCCTGCAGGCGGACCTCGACAGGCTCGCCAGTAAGGAATTTGATTTCGAACCGGCATATCTGCAGTCCAAGACCGAAGTCGGAAAGCTCAGCCGCGCGATGGAGAAAACCCGTGCCGCCCTTGCAGAGGCCGAAGACAAGCTCGCTTCCATCGAGGCCAGCCGCATCGCCGACCGCGGCGCCGTTGTGGGCAAGCTTGAAGAAAATCTCGCCCGCCTCTCCAACCGCGATCTCGAATGCACCATCAACGAGGCATTTCCGGAAGAATACGATCAGCTGCGCCAAAGCTTCAACACCACAGTGGCTACACTGAAAGAGACCATCGAACAGGTGATCACGGCCACTGGCAGTATTCATAGCGGCGCGACCGAAATCAGCACCGCCTCGGACGATTTGTCGAACCGTACCGAAAGCCAGGCCGCCACGCTGGAAGAAACCGCCGCCGCGCTGGAGCAGCTGACGTCCTCGGTGAAATCCGCGGCCGAGGGGGCCCGCGACGTGGAGCACACGATGCAGGAAGCCCGCCTGGAAGCCGAAGGGAGCAGCGAAGTGGTGCGGAACGCGGTTGCCGCAATGAATGAGATCGAACAATCCTCGGCCAAGATCTCGCAGATTATCTCGGTAATCGACGATATCGCTTTCCAGACAAATCTTCTGGCCCTGAATGCAGGTGTCGAGGCAGCCCGTGCAGGCGAGGCCGGCAAAGGGTTTGCCGTTGTCGCCTCCGAGGTCCGGGCTCTGGCGCAGCGCTCGGCTGATGCAGCAACCGAGATCAAGACGCTGATCGGCGACAGCTCCAAACATGTGAAGCAAGGAGTTGATTTGGTTGGCGAAACCGGCGAAGCGCTGACCAGCATAGTGGGCCGCGTCAATACTGTCTCAGAACTGATTTCCAACATTGCCGAGGGAGCGGCGGAGCAGTCGACCGGCCTGGGTGAGATCAACACCGGCGTCAGCCAGCTGGACCAGGTGACCCAGCAGAACGCCGCCATGGTGGAAGAAGCCACTGCTGCCGGCCATATGCTGCACACCGATGCAGGCAAGCTGGCGGAGCTGATGGCACAGTTCAAGATTGCCGGACTTGCCGCCCCGCTGGCCCGCAGCACGCCTGCAGACACGGCACCGGCAGGCCCCAGCGCACATGGCGGAGAAATCGAGTTCGGTTCGGCCGTTCCAATGCCAGCCAAGGCGGCCAACGCCGGCTGGGACGATTTTTAAACCCGCTCCTGAGTGCAGGAACCAGGAAAGGCCGGTTGCAAAGCCGGCCTTCTGCGTCGGAGGCCTGTGTCATCAGACCGCTTTGCAGCCTGCTGTTATGCGGCGTCCTGGTCCGCCTGCTGGCGCTGCCACAGCCGGGCATAACGGCCGCCCCGTGCCAGCAGTTCGTCATGGGTGCCTGTTTCGGCAATTTCCCCCTGCTCCAGCACCACGATCCGGTCGGCTTCGGCAATGGTTGACAGGCGGTGCGCGATGGTGATCACCGTGCGCCCCCGCCCCGCCCGCGCCAATGCCTCCTTGATCTCCTGCTCCGTGTCGCTATCCAGCGCCGAGGTTGCCTCGTCCAGCAGCAGCACCGGCGGGTTCTTAAGCAAAGTTCGGGCGATGCCGACCCGCTGTTTCTCGCCGCCCGACAGTTTCAAACCGCGCTCACCGACCTGGGTGTCATAGCCCGCAGGCAGGGCCGCGATAAAGTCATGTATCTGCGCGTCGCGCGCCGCTTGCTCCACATCATCCTGAGTGGCCCCGTCGCGGCCATAGGCGATGTTGTAGCGGATCGTATCGTTGAACAGCACGGTATCCTGCGGCACGACGCCAATTGCCTGGTGCAGGCTTTTCTGACTCACGTCGCGCACGTCTTGCCCGTCAATCTTCAACGCGCCTCCGGTGACATCGTAAAAGCGGAACAACAGCCGTCCGATGGTCGATTTGCCCGACCCGGTGGAGCCGACAATAGCCACGGTCTGGCCCGGCTCTGCCTCCAGCGAGACACCTTTCAGGATTTCCCGCCCGGCATCATAGGAAAACCGCACATCCTCCAGCGTGATCCGGCCGCCATTGACCTGCAACTCGCCAGCCCCCGGGCGGTCGCTGACATCGGCGGGCTGTTCCAAAAGGTCAAACATCTCCCCCATGTCCACCAGGCTCTGGCGGATTTCGCGGTAAACGGTGCCAAGGAAGTTCAACGGCACGGTGATCTGGATCATATAGGCGTTGACCATGACAAAATCGCCGACCGTCATCGCGCCCTGCTGCACCCCGATCGCAGCCATCACCATCACCCCGATCAGGCCCGCGGTGATGATCATACTCTGGCCGAAGTTCAGCGCTGCCAGGGAATAAGCGGTTTTCAGTGCCGCCTGCGCATAGCCCCGCATCGCCCCGTCATAACGGGCCGCCTCGCGCTCCTCGGCAACGAAATACTTGACCGTCTCGTAGTTCAGCAGGCTGTCGATGGCCTTTTGGTTGGCATCGGTGTCCTGTTTGTTCATCTCGCGGCGCAGCTTCACCCGCCATTCGGTCACCGCAAAGGTGAACCAGACATACAGAGCGATGGTGCCGGCCACGACCGCCAGATACCAGGCGTCAAACAGCACCGTCAGGATCACCGCCACCAGCGTCAGCTCCAGGATCAGCGGTCCGATGGAAAACAGCATGAACCGCAGCAGGAATTCGACGCCCTTTACACCGCGCTCGATGATCCGGCTGAGGCCCCCGGTCTTGCGGGTGATGTGATAGCGCATCGACAGGCGGTGGATATGGGTAAAGGTCTCCAGCGCCAACCGCCGCAGGGCGCGCTGCCCGACCGGGGCAAAGACCGCATCGCGCAGTTGTTGAAAGCCAGTGGTCAGGACACGCGACACACCATAGGCCACCGTCAGTCCGACGGCGCCCAGGGCCAGCGGAGGCACGCCTTCTCCAGCCAGGCTGTCGACCGCGCCCTTGTACAGCATCGGTGTATAAACCGCGATCAGCTTGGCCAGGACCAGCACCGCCAGTGCCAGCACAACCCGGACCTTCACGGCGCGGTTATCCTTGGGCCACAGATACGGTCCCACCTTGCGCAAGGTGCGCAGGCCTGAGCGGCGTTCGTCTTCGGCGGTATCGGTTTGCAGCGGCGCGGCGGCCTGGTCAGTCTGGGTCATGGCGGTTCCTGGCTTGACCCCTTCAGATATTCACCTGTTCACGGATTTGCGAGGGGCGGACAGGAAAAACGCGCCGCAGGGGCGCGGTTCTTTGGCGTCACTCCGGAACAGTAAAGACTTGCCCCGGGTAAATCAGGTCCGGATCACGGATCGCACCGCGGTTGGCCTCAAAAACCCGGACATACAAAAAACCGCTGCCGTATTTCTGCTGCGAAATCGCCCAGAGCGTATCGCCTTTCTGCACTGTTACCGCCTGAACCAATGGCACCGGCTGATCCGGCGTTGCGTCGCCGCCCGGTTGCGGCAGCGTTTCAGGCGCTTCGCGTTTGAACGGGGTTTCCAGACGGCTGACCACAGCGCCGGTTGCCGGTTCGACCTCATCCAGGCGCAGGGTGTAAATGCCTGGCGCCACATCCTCCAGCCGGCCGCTCCAGCGCCCGTCTGCCGCGGCGCCCAGTTCCGCCACCGGCCGGTTGTCCACATAGACCCGCACCTGTGATTGCGGCTGCGCCCGTCCCGACAGCTCGACCCCGCCGCTGCCATTGTAGCTGATTGAATCCAATGCCACTTCATCACTCAGCCCTGGATCGGCAGGAGTTGCAGGCTGCACCACTTCAATGCCCTCGGAATCAGCCCTCAGTACGGCCACAGCCTGTCCCTGCGGTTGCGGCGTTCCGGGTTCGACGGCAGATGCCGGGTCTGCTGCAGCCGGCGCCTCGGCTGCGGCATTGGCTGTTGCCTGCCCGGCGCTGGCAACATCAATGTCTGTGTCCGCCGGTCCTGCAACTGAGCCTGCGGCTTGATCCAGAGATGCCGCTGATGCTTCAGCCCCGGATTGTTCCGCGCCTGCATCCTCTGCAGGGTTCAGGGCGGCAACTTGTTCCTGCGCAGGCGCTGTGACGTCTTGTTCCGCCCCCGTTGCCTGCGAAGCCCCGGTTGCCGCAGCCTGCGCCGATTGGGCCGCCTCGCCCGCCGCAGCGACCGCGACCGGGCTGACCGGCGCCAGAATAAAGGACGCCCCGGAGGCATTTTCCTGCCCTTCATGTTCGGCCAGAAGCGACACCACCCGTGCATCGGCGCTTGGCGCAATCGTGGTCAGAGAGACGAATTCACCGCCCGCTGGCACTTCCAGCTGCTCCAGCACTTCGCCGTCCAGCAAGACTGAAATGCGCACCCCCGCCTGCGCGCGCCCTGCAATCACCGCAGCGCCCTCGTTGTCGACACGCACCAGGTCCAGCTCGGGGGCTTCCAGAACAAAGACGTCTTCCTTGGCGTCTGGCGCTTGCGGTGCTGCTTGACCGGCGTCCTGCACTTCTCCACCAGGTTCGGCCAAGGCGACTTCTTCCGGCTGCGCCTCCGCCCCGGCCGCTTGTTCCGAGGAAACTTCTGTTTTAGATTCAATAGTTACCGGCCGATCTTCAGACACTTCTGTGTCAGCAGGCTCCTCTGCCGCAGCCGCCTCCGGCACTGGTTCCGGATCTGCCTCCGGATCCGCAACCGTCAAGGCCGCTGCCGGCGCACCTGTTTCAGCCTCAGCTCCGCCGGTGTCTGGAATAACAGCCGCAGATTCAGGGACAGCAGTTTCAGCTTCGGATCGTGCCCGGTTCTGCAGCGGCTGGCCGGATTCATCGCCATCCCCTGAAAACGCACTGCTCCCGTTTGCCGCCTGGCCGTCCGTCTGCCCGTCCAGCGCCCCGCTGCCTGGCTGGCCGCTGCCGAACACCCCAAGCTGGAACAGCGCCACGCCGCCCAGCACCGCGGCCACGCCGGCAATACCGCCAATTGTGAGGGCCCCCAGGCCCCCGCTTCCAGATGCTTCCGCCATTTCGATCCCTTCGGCATTTGCGGAATGTTGCCTTCCGCTTAGTTGAGCAAACTTACCAATCCCGCTATCACGGGTCAAAACACCAATTGCGTTTCACCTTGAAATTCCACGGAAAGGCTGGCCGATGAGCATCAAATCCATCTGTGTCTATTGCGGTTCGCGCGCCGGAGCACTGCCCGATTATACCCAAGCCGCACAGGATCTTGGCACTGCACTTGCTGAAAACGGGATGCGGCTGGTCTATGGCGCCGGCGATGTCGGGCTGATGGGAGAGGTCGCCCGTGCCGCCCAGGCAGCAGGCGGCGAAACCTTTGGCGTGATCCCCGGCCACCTGGAACAGCGGGAAGTCGGCAAATCCGATCTCAACACCTATGTTGTGACCGAAACCATGCATGAACGCAAAAAGGTCATGCTGTGGAACGCTGATGCGGTAGTGGTTCTGCCTGGCGGCGCCGGATCGCTGGATGAGCTGTTCGAGGCCCTCACCTGGCGCCAGCTGGGTCTGCACAGCAAGCCCATCGTGATCCTGAACGCAGCAGGTTATTGGGACAAGCTGCGCGACCTGCTGGACCATATCGTCCGCCAGGGCTTTGCCGGTCAGGACACCGCGGATTATCTGATCTGGGCCGACACCCCGGTGGCCGCAATCGCCGCCCTGCGCGACGCCCGCTCCTGACGCAAAGCCGAGAACGAGAACACCGCAACTGCGCTCCAGATCAGCGCAAAAGCCGCGCCGTGCCAAGGAGTGAATGGCTCGGCAAAGACCAGCACCGCCACCAGGAATTGCAACGTCGGGTTCAGGTACTGCAACACACCCACCGTCCCCAGCCGCACCCGTTTGGCGGCATAGCTGAACAGGATCAGCGGCAGCCCGGTCAGAATGCCGGAAAACGCCAGCATCACGGCGGTCGTGGTGCTGTCCAGAAAGCCCGCGCCGCCGGTCAGCCAGATCACCGCCAGCGCCACGGGCAGGATCAGCAGCACCTCGGCGGTGACGGAGACCACCGGACCCAATGGAATCTGTTTCTTTGCAACACCATAAAGGGCAAAGCTAATCGCTAGCACCAGCGGAATCAAAGGGGCTGCCCCCAGCCCGAAGGACAGCACCGCAACTGCCAGTGCCGCCAGCCCCACTGCCGCGACCTGCGCCCGGGTCAGCTGTTCACCGAAGACCAGCCGCCCCAGCAGCACGCTCAGCAGCGGAAAGATATAGTATCCCAGGCTCGCTTCGGTCGCATAACCGGTCTGCACTGACGAGATGAACACAAACCAGTTGAGCGAGATCATCGCCGTTGCCAGAACCAGAAACATTATGTTCCGCCTGCCGCTGAAAGCGGCCCCTAAGGCGCCGATCCGGCCTTGAAAAAGCAACACGCCGGCAAAGAACAGGAACGACCACAATGCCCGGTGCGACAGGACTTGTTCGGGCGGCACATGCGACAATGCATTGTAATAGATCCCCGACAGCCCCCAGACCACGCAAGCCGAAACCATTGCCAATATGCCTTTGGCTGCCTCTGTCATCGCCGTTCCCCTGCTCCGGCCCATCGTGCGCAATACGCGCCTGCCGCCGGTCCAAACAAGAAACGCCCGGTCAAAAAAGACCGGGCGTTCCAGAATTCATGCCGCTCAGGACTTACATCCGCGAGGCGACGTTCTCCCAGTTCACCAGATTGTCCAGGAAGTTGGTCAAATACGCCGGACGCTTGTTACGGAAATCGATGTAGTAGGAGTGCTCCCACACATCGCAGCCCAGCAGCGCGGTCTGGTTGAAGCACAGCGGGTTAACGCCGTTTTCGGTCTTGGTCACCGCCAGCGAGCCATCGGCGTTCTTAACCAGCCAGGCCCAACCGGAACCGAACTGGCCGGCGCCTGCAGCCGAGAACTGCGACTTGAACTCGTCAACCGAGCCAAACGACTCAACCAGCGCTTTTTCCAGCTCGCCCGGCATTGCGCTTTCGCCCGGACCCATCATTTCCCAAAACTGGTTGTGGTTCCACAGCTGCGAAATGTTGTTGAAGATACCGTTCTGGGCAACCGAACCGGCATCATAGGTGCCTTTGATGATCTCTTCCAGCGGCTTGCCGTCCCACTCGGTGCCGGCAATCAGCTTGTTGCCGTTATCGACATAGGCCTTGTGGTGCAGGTCGTGGTGGTACTCCAGGGTCTCGGCCGACATGCCTTTGGCGGCCAGGGCGTCGTGTGCATAAGGAAGATCGGGAAGTTCAAAAGCCATTTGGGCCCCCTGTGAAAAAAGATTGCGTTCCTGCGCAGATACATGCTGTGCGCGCGCTATCAGGTCAAGTGCCAAGGCCCCATTTCCGCGCAAGGCCTATGTGCAAAAAGATTACGCCTGCCCGGCCGGCGCTGTGCCGGCCTCAGCCTTTCTTGACTATGCATTTACCTTTGCCGCGCGGCGCGTTGTCAAAACCGGTGATAACGCCCCGGATCGACAGGGTGTTCTGCTTCATGTTGAGCACGGCAGAGTACAGTCCATCAACTTTGGTTCTGGCATTGCTGACTGGAATATCGCTCACGCGCCAGTCCAGATTATACGATGTTTCACTGCGCTTTTCGACAGTCGCCGGGATAGGTTCACCGACCAGATCGTGGATGTAACCGTCGTAAATCTTTGCCGTTTCAGACTGCTCATCCCACATGACGAGCACCCGCGGAGCTATCCAGCCGTTGCTTGTGAATACCTTTATCTCGCAGTCATATGTGATGGTGGCTTTTGCTCCCGCCGCTGCAGAGGACGCGGCTGCCAGCACAATGGATGCAGCCAGTAGATATCGTTTCATTCAGATGGGTCCTTTTTTTGCAGCGCAGTGATGCAAGGATGCCAGCTCCGATGCAACGGCAATCTGCAGTTGCGCGGCAATCAATAGATTGCCCGCCAAGCCAGTACAGGCGCCTAGTTCAAGCCGATGCGGTTCTGGGCCAGCAGTGACAAAGACGGCTCCCGGCGGCAGGTCCCCGAACCGCGCGGCGGTTGCACTGCGCTGCCTGTACGGATTGATTGAATGGTCATCTTCAGGTTTGCGGTGTTCAGCGCAGCCCTGAAGCGCGGCTTCGCCTGCCCGCTGTCCGTCAGCACCGCAAGCCCAGGCAACGACCAGCTAAGTGCATAAGTTGACTTGCTGCGTTGCGAAACCTTGGCGGCAACAGACACCCCAAACGCCGCATCGGTGACCAGTGCAGTGGTGAAATCATCAGAAAACCGTACGGTGATACGGCCAGGAATCCAGGATGCTCCAGAAATCGGTTTCAGGTTGCAGCGAAAGCTGGTTTCCGCCAGGGCCCCCGCCCCGGATAACGTTAAAACCAATGCTAGAATTCCGCATGCCGGCAGGCGCATCAGCCGCTCCCTGAAACATTTTACACAGCCCCTCCTTCCGCCACGGAAAGGCATTAAATTCAATCAGTTGCAGTCAATGCAAAAGGTTCTTCCAGGGGATCTAAATGTAAAAAACGGTGCCCCGGAAGGTCTCCAGGGCACCGTAAATGACGCGTGATGGCGTCACAAGCAAAAAGCGAGTGAAAATTTTAGTAAACACCCACTTTACTTTGCGGATGCGCCGCTGTGCTGAGCAGTTTGAACACATATTCGCCGACAGAGCGGAAGCAGACGATGTAAAAGCTGCCATCCTCGTTCAACCAGTAGGCGCCAGCCACCTGCGCCAGGCGCGAACGGCGGAACTGGCCGGGTTTGAATGCCGCTGCGTCAAAGTCCACAGGGCTTACCTTGCCCAGCACCTCGCGCGCGCCTTCGCCCGACACGCGGAAGAAGGCACGGGCGTCAGAGACATTCGCCGCCAACGCATGTTCGCCTTTCAGCGCCTCTGCCAATTCAGCAGTTTTGGAAACCGCATCCTCATAAGGCACCAGCAGCAGCAGCTCATCCGGCGACATCCAGGCAACGGCGCCGTTTTCGGCGACCGTTATACTGCCCTGGCCTGGAACCTCGGCGCCGGTTGCGGCTTTGACAGCCGCCTTCAGCACCGACGATGCCAGATCGCCGCGCAGGGTGATCATGCCCTGCAGGCCCGCGTCTTCAACCTTGGCCAGGCCGGAGAAGTGCGCGCCGTTCAGTACGGAAACAGCCTTAGACATTCTGCTTTTCCCCTTCCTTATCGTAGAAGACCGGATCAACGATCTTGGCCTTGTAGGTCTTGCCGTCAGTGCCCGGGAACTCGACCACTTCGCCCATCCGCTTGGGACCGTGTTTGATCAGGCCCATGGCGATACCGCGGCCCAGGGTCGCGGAATGATAGGTCGAGGTCACCCGGCCGATCATGTTGCGCTGGCCGTTGGCGTTGACGCCTTCACCCAATGCATAGGCACCATCCGGCAGCACTGAACCGTCCACCGTTTCCAGGCCAACCAGCTGCCAGCGGTCAGGATCCGCCATGTGGTTGCGCAGCTGGGCGCGCTTGCCCAGGTAGTCTTCCTTTTTCTTCGACAACGCCCAATGCAGACCCAGATCCTGCGGGATCACGGTGCCATCGGTTTCGTCGCCGATCATGATGAAGCCCTTCTCGGCCCGCAGGATGTGCAGGGTCTCGGTGCCGTAAGGCATGACGCCGAATTCCTTGCCTGCGTCCATCAGTGCATCCCAGAACGCCTGGCCTTCCGATGCCGCAACCGCGATCTCATAGGACAGCTCACCCGAGAAGGAGATCCGGTAAGCCCGTGCGTCAAAGCCGCCGATCTGCCCGTCGCGCCATTCCATGAACGGCAGTGCCTCTTTCGACAGATCCATGCCGCCGCCTGCCTGCGCGTTCAGCTTTTCCAGCACCTTGCGGGCGTTGGGGCCGACCACGGCAACCTGGGCGTACTGCTCGGTCACATTGGCGACATAGACTTTCCAGTCCCACCATTCGGTCTGCAGCCATTCTTCCATGTGGCCATGGATGCTTTCGGCACCGCCCGTGGTGGTGTGGCACAAGAAGGTGTCCTCGTCGATGCGGGCAACAACGCCGTCATCGATCAGGAAACCGTTTTCCGAGCACATCAGGCCATAGCGGCATTTGCCGACCTTCAGCGTGGACATCATGTTGGTATAGAGCATGTCCAGGAACTTGCCTGCATCCGGCCCTTTGACAATCAGCTTGCCGAGGGTCGAGGCGTCCAGCAGGCCAAGGTTCTCGCGGGTGTTTTTCACCTCGCGGTTCACCGCGGCATGACGGTCCTCGCCCGGCTGGGTGATGGCAAACGGGCGGCGCCACTGGCCAACCGGTTCCCAATCCGCACCGTTCTTGTCCATCCAGTCATAGATCGGCGTTTTGCGCACCGGCTGGAAGATTTCGGCCCGCGCCTCGCCCGCGATCGCACCGATGGAGATCGGGTGGTACGGCGGACGGAAGGTTGTGGTGCCAACCGACGGGATTTCCGAATTCAGGCTGTCGGCCAAAATGGCCAAGCCGTTGATGTTGGACAATTTGCCCTGGTCAGTCGCCATACCCAGCGTGGTGTAACGCTTGGTGTGCTCAACGCTCTCGTAACCTTCGCGGGCAGCCAGCTGCACGTCCGAAACTTTCACGTCGTTCTGATAGTCCAGCCAGGACTTCATCCGCAGCTTGATGTCCGCCTTAGCCGGCATCAGCCAGACCGCTTCCATCTGCGCTTCATCCTCAGAGACACCCTTGGCAGCCGCCACGGATTTCGCCGGGAAGCCAGCAGCCTCAGCCGCTTTCGAACCAGCCGCAGCCGCGTCTTCCAGCAGCGCGCCCAGGCCGAACTCGCCGTTTGCGGCACCAGCCGGAACCACAAAGCCGTTGCCGTCGTGGCCCAGCGGCGGACGCGAGGCATCGGGGCGGAAATTGGCGTTTTTCTCATCCCAGGTCAGCTTGCCGCCGCAGTGGGACCACAGGTGGACCACCGGCGACCAGCCGCCGGACATGGCAACTGCATCTGCTTCGACGTCTTCGCGGGCGCCGCCTTCACCGTTCTGAGCGCAGATGGAGACCTGGGTCACGCATTTGCCGTCCTTCACCTTGGCGATGGCACGGCCCAGCTCAACCCGGATGCCCTTTTCACGCACGGCTTCCATCAGTTCGCCGCCGCCGGTTTCGCGGGTATCAACCACGCGGACCACTTCGACGCCGGCGTCATGCAGCACCAGCGCGGTGCGATAGGCGTCGTCGTTGTTGGTGGCAACCACAACTTTCTGGCCCGGGTTCACGCCCCAGTTCACCACATAGTCGCGCATCGACCCTGCCAGCATCACGCCCGGCACGTCGTTGCCCGCAAAGGACAGCGGACGTTCGATGGCACCGGTTGCGGTGACGATCTGGCTGGCGCGGACCCGCCACAGACGGTGGCGCGGACCGCCCTGGCCCGGCGCGTGGTCAGTCAGGCGCTCATAACCCAGGGCATAGCCGTGGTCATAGACGCCCGAGCCCATGCAGCGGTCGCGCAGGGTGACGTTGTCCATCGCGCCCAGCTCGGCCAGGGTCTTGGCGATCCAGGCGTCGGGGGCTTCACCGTCGATGGTGCCGCCGTCAACCGGCGCGCGGCCGCCCCAATGGTTGTTCTGCTCCATCACCAGCACCTTGGCGCCGGTGGCCGCAGCCGCCTTGGCCGCCTGCAGGCCGGCTACGCCGCCGCCGATCACCAGCACATCCGCAAAGAAGTAGAAATGCTCGTAGGTGTCAGCGTCTTTCAGCTCTGCGTCGGGCGCCTTGCCCAGACCGGCAGACTTCCGGATGATCGGCTCATAGACGTGTTTCCACAGCGGACGCGGGTGGATGAACATCTTGTAATAGAAGCCGGCCGTCAGGAACCGCGACAGCTTGTTGTTGATCGACAGAACGTCGAACTCCAGGCTCGGCCAGTGGTTCTGCGAATTCGCCGACAGCCCCGAGAACAGCTCGGTGGTGGTGGCGCGCTGGTTCGGCTCGTAACGGTCGCCCACGCCCAGCTGCATCAGCGCATTGGGCTCTTCCGAACCGGATGCGACAACGCCGCGGGGGCGGTGGTATTTGAACGAGCGGCCCATCATCACCTGGCCGTTGGCCAGAAGGGCGGACGCCAGTGTATCGCCGGCAAAGCCCTTCATGGTTTTGCCGTTGAAGGTGAAGGCGATCTGTTTGGAGCGGTCGATCAGCCGGCCGTGCTTGGCAAGACGCGTGCTCATGTGCGCAGACCTTTCAAAAGAAAAGCGGATGTTTCAGTCAGGCGGCGGATCATTTCTGACCGTCCGAGAATTCGCGCCAGGACCAGCCGGGGCGTTTGGCAGTGATCTTGTCCATGATCTCCTGCGTCGGCACGGCAGTCTGGGCGGTGTAGGTGCCAAAGACCTCCAGCGTCATGGTGCAGCGGGCGGCATGGAACCACTTGCCGCAGCCGTTGGCATGGCGCCAGCGTTCAAAGTGAACGCCTTTGGGGTTTTCGCGCATGAACAGGTAGTCATGGAACTCATCATCCGAGGAGCCGGGACCAAAGCGCTTCAGATGCGCTTCGCCGCCCGCGGCCAGTTCGGTTTCTTCGGCTTTGACGCCGCAATAAGGGCATTCAAGGATCAGCATTGTGCGGACCTCTCCAACTGGGGGCCAAGGATTTTCAAAAATCCTTGGCAAAATTCTTCGAAGAATTTTGCGGCGGCGCGCGGCATCAGTGTGCCACACCCGCAGCGACACTCTCGTCGATGAACTTGCCTTCCTTGAAGCGCATCATCGAGAACTCCTCGGTCAGCGGCGAATGGCCGGTGGCCATCAGTTCTGCCATCGCCCAGCCGGATCCCGGGATCGACTTGAAGCCGCCGGTGCCCCAACCGCAGTTGACAAAGCAGTTCTGCACAGGCGTTTTCGAGATGATGGGCGAGCGGTCACCGGTCACATCCACAATGCCGCCCCACTGGCGCAGCATCTTCAGGCGCGACACCATCGGGAAGGTTTCGACCAGGGCCCGCACGGTTTCCTCGATATGGTGGAACGATCCGCGCTGGGTGTAGTTGTTGAACCCGTCAGTGCCGCCGCCGATCACCATCTCGCCCTTGTCGGACTGGGACATGTAGCCATGCACAGTGTTGGCCATCACAACCACGTCCATGCAGGGTTTGATCGGCTCGGAGACCATCGCCTGCAAGGCAACGGATTCCATCGGCAGACGGAAGCCCGCCCGCTCGGCCAGAACCGAAGCATTCCCCGCCACGATCATGCCGATCTTATCGCAGTCAATCGCGCCTTTGGTGGTGTCGACACCCACAGTGCGGCCGTTCTCGGTGCGCACGCCGGTGACTTCGCATTGCTGGATGATGTCCATGCCCATGTCGGAACAGGCACGCGCATAGCCCCAGGCCACCGCATCGTGACGGGCAGTGCCGCCGCGTTCCTGCCACAGACCGCCCAGAACCGGGTAGCGGGGGCCGTGCAGGTTGATGATCGGCACCAGTTCCTTGACCCGCTCAGGGCTGATCCATTCGGTCGGGACACCCTGCTGCAGGTTGGCATGCGCGGTGCGCTTGTAGCCGCGGATCTCATGCTCGGTCTGGGCCAGCATGATCACGCCGCGCGGGGAGAACATCACGTTGTAGTTCAGATCCTGCGACATTGTCTCATACAGGCTGCGCGCCTTTTCATAGATCGCAGCCGACGGATCCTGCAGGTAATTCGAGCGGATGATGGTGGTGTTCCGGCCCGTATTGCCGCCCCCCAGCCAGCCCTTCTCGATAATTGCGACATTGGTAATGCCGAAATTCTTGCCCAGATAGTAGGCAGTGGCAAGGCCATGACCGCCAGCGCCGACGATGACAACATCGTAGTGGCGCTTGGGGGCCGGCGAGCGCCAGGCGCGCTCCCATCCGGTGTGATAGCGCAGGGCTTCCCGCGCGACGGCAAAAGCTGAATAGCGTTTCATGAGCGAATCCGATGGTTCGTGTCTGTTAGCGGGTATGCCTGAAACGCATGGCTGACCAGTGCCGTTTATCGTCCTCTTTCTGCGTTATTGCGACATATGTAACGAACACATTACGACAGGCCGAGCCCGGCCGCGGCAGTTTGGCCCTTTTGTTCGCCGGTCCCCGGATATAGATGAAAACCAAACCACGGAGACGGCATGATTTTCTGGACAGTCACCGCCCTTATCGCGTTCTCGGCAGCTTTTCTGCTGGCAATGATCCTCATTCGCGCCCGCACTGCGGGTGAACCCGCCGCGGCCTACGATCTGCGCGTCTACCGCCAGCAACTGCGCGAGGTGGACAAGGATCTGGCCCGCGGCGTCATCAACGCCGGCGACGCCGACCGGATCCGCACCGAAATCTCCCGCCGCATCCTGGCCGCTGACACCCAGCTGCAACAGGCGCAGTCGGGCCGCTCGCAGCCCCGGACCCTGTCGCTTGCCTTTGGCATAGCCACAGCGCTGCTGATCACCGGCGGCACGCTGGGGATCTACTGGCAGCTGGGCGCGCCCGGGTATGGCGACCTGGGCCTGAAGGACCGTATCCAGCTGGCCGGTGAACGCGCCGAAAACCGCCCCTCGCAGGCGGAGGCCGAGGCCGAAGTGCCCGTCCTGCCAAAACCGCAGGTCGAGGAAGGCTATGCCGAACTGGTGGAGCAGCTGCGCAAGACGGCTGGTGAACGTGCGGACGACGCTCAGGGCCAGGCCCTGCTGGCCCAGCACGAGGCGAACCTCGGTAATTTCCAAGCCGCCTATGCGGCCAAAACCAGCTACATCCGGCTGGCAGAAGGTCAGGTCAACGCCCGCGACTTCACCGAACTGGCCGAGCTGAAGATCATGGCGGCCGGCGGCTATGTCTCGCCCGAGGCGCAGACCGACCTGCAAAAAGCCCGCGCAATTGACCCCAGCCACGGGCCAGCCCGCTATTACTGGGGCCTGATGCTGGGCCAGATCGGCCGCCCGGACCTCGCCTACCGCGAATGGGCCGCAACCCTGCGGGACGGCCCGGCGGATGCGCCTTGGGTCAAGGGCATCCAGGGCCAGATCGAAGAAATGGCCTTTCGCGCCGGTGTCGAATACCGGCCCATCTCGCCCGGCGGCGGCACCGCCCCCGCCCTGCCCGGCCCCAGCGCCGAAGACATGGCCGGCGCCAGCGAGCTTTCCGCTGAAGAGCAGCAGGAGATGATCCGCGGCATGGTTTCGCGCCTGTCGGACCGGCTGGCGACCGAAGGCGGCAGCGCCGAGGAATGGGCCCGCCTGATCGGCGCCCTGTCGGTTCTGGGCGAAACCGGCCGCGCCCGCACCATCTATGGCGAGGCGCGCGACGCTTTTGCTGCCGACCAGGAGGCCTTGGCCCTGCTGGAAACCATCGCCGCGCAGGCAGGGATAGCCCAATGATCCACGACGTCTTCGAAGATTTCGCCGCCGCCCTGCCGCCGATGAACGCGCTGATGGGGCTGGACCTCGGCACCAAGACCATCGGTGTCGCCGTCTCCGACCGCATCGGCGCCGTGGCCACACCGCTGGAAACTGTGAAGCGCAAGAAGTTCACGCTGGACGCCGCCCGCCTCTTGGAGATTATCCAGGCACGCGAGATCAACGGCATCCTCCTGGGCCTCCCCCGCAACATGGACGGAAGCGAAGGCCCGCGCTGCCAGTCCACCCGCGCTTTTGCCCGCAACCTGATGCAGCTCACCGATCTGCCGATCGGCTTCTGGGACGAGCGCCTCAGCACCGTAGCGGCAGAAAAAGCGCTTCTTGAAGCAGATACGACACGCAAACGCCGCGCAGAGGTTATCGACCACGTCGCGGCCTCCTATATCTTGCAAGGCGCATTGGACCGGATGCGGCATTTGAAGAACGGATGAATGATGACTGACGACGTATGGAAACGGGACGAGATTCAAAGCCCCTGCATCAAGATCTGCGTCGTCCATCCGGAATCACGGATCTGCACCGGCTGCTACCGCACAATTGACGAGATCCGCGACTGGTCGAAAATGACCAACGAGGACCGCGCGGGCATTATGAACGACCTGCCCGAGCGCGCCAGCAAATTGGTCAAGCGCCGCGGCGGACGTGGCGCAAGGTTAAAACGCAACTAACGCGGCGCGCGGAGAGGTAAGGCTCTGTAAATCATGCGGAATAAGCACTGACCCAATGTTTCGCGCGCGAAACATTGGGGTAGAAGAGCTGACCTATCCACAAAGGGCGAGCGCCTGCCCGTGGGGTGGCGCCTCAACGGTTTGGAACAAGCAGTTTATCTCTGCCAATCACATCCTAGGCCGCGATGTTTCGCAGACGTCACCAAAGCGCCAGCCCGCCGGGACGGGCAGGCGCTCGCCCGGCGCCTCCGGCTTGTTCCGGGAGGGGTTACGAAGCGCGGAAACGTTCAATAGGCTAACCCACGTGAGAAAAATCACCTTCTTCGAAGTCCCAAACTTCTTCTTGCTCGCCTGCTTTTAGCAACGCATACACCTTATGCACGTCGACATCTTCAGGAATGTCCAGAGCATAAAGATCAAACCCGAAATCGCCGTGTTCGTAACAACAACCAGCTGCGTTGAATGCGCTTAAGCACTGGCTCAGTGTTTCTTGAGAACAATCCTTCTCCGGTATTATCCGGTAAGTTGAGTGATTTGCGCGCACGATACGCTCATCAAAGAATAGTTGTCCGTCTATGTCCTTTACGGAAATAACATCATGAAAACTCAGCCCCTTCGCCAAGAAGGGAATATTTTCAATTCTGTACATCCCCTCAGAAACCGGGGAAACCCAAATGCTTTCTGCTGAATACTCGTGCCATTCGTCTTGCTCGAGCTCAATGATCACCTTTTTCAACGTTTACTCCCATGAGGTCTGAAATCCGGACGGTGCAAGGCAGGTTTTAGTTACCCCTCCGCCAGCCAGCCTTTGGTCCAATCCGCCAGCTCCGGGCGGAAATAGGCGATCATGCGGCCTTCTTCCGGTGCGGAGGCCCCCTCGCTCCAGGGCGCGACCCCGTGCAGGCACAGCCGGTGCATCAGATAGGACTCGCCGGGCTTGGCGTGCACCGTGATCCGCGGGCAGGTCTCGAACACTTCGGCACGCGCAGCCGTATAGGCGTCGGTCACATCCACATCCGCCCAGTCCGCGGGCGATACGCCCTCGAAGGCGGCGGCAAAGGCACGGCGCATGATCCTGTGGCTGCCCTCCCAGATCACCAAGGGCGAGGCGTCGGGACTGCTGTCATTCAGCGGGATCCCCAGCACCCAGGCATGGGGCTCCTCCACCTTGCGGCGGCGGTGCTCGCCATACATTTTCACCCCGTCCACATGCGCCGCATCGCGTTTAACGCGGTAGCGGAAGGCGGCCTCGCCCTCGCCCGGCCGGGGCCGCGGATAGCCGGGAAAGACCGAGGACACCTGTGCCCGGTGCAAATCCGGAGTGGGGCCTAGGTTCTGCGTGATGAATTCCACCGGCAGACCAGCCAGCGCCGGCCCATCGGGCAAGCGCCCATCCGCATCATTCGGCAGTGCATCAACGCCGATGAACCAGGTCCGCTCGCATTGAAACCACTCGGCGCAAGCCGGATCGTCCAACGCCCTGATACCGTGCTGCAAGGCATCTGCAGCCCATTCGGCCACCTGCGGGTCATGGCCAAAGCGCACCCAGCCTTTATCCTGAAACTGCTCGAATTGCACCTGCATGGTGTCCCTCTTAAAACCCGAAAGCCTTACGCAGCATATTCAATGCCACAAGCACCAAGAACGCTCCGAACACCCGTTTCAACGGTTTGGGGTCCATCGCATGGGCCAGTTTCACCCCCCATGGCGCAGTGATCAACGTCATTGCAATCACAATGAAGAATGCCACCAGGTTAACCGCCCCGATCGTGAACGGAGGCCGCGTGGCCGGGTCCAAATCCAACAGCAGGAACCCCGCCACCGACGGCACCGCGATGATCACGCCAAAGCCCGCAGCGGTCGCCACCGCCCGGTGAACAGCCACCCCGTGCAAAGTCATCAAAGGCACTCCGAAGCTGCCGCCGCCGATGCCCATCAGCACTGACAGAACCCCCACCGCAGGCGACAGCACCAGCCGCCGGACGCCCTTGGGCATGGCTTCGCCCAGCCGCCAGTCCGCACGCCCCAGCCCCAGGTAGCAGCCGATCACCAGCGCCAGTCCGCCAAACACGCCCTGCAGCACGGTGGAGCGCAGCGCCGAGGCTGCCAGCACGCCAACCACTGCCCCCAAAGCAATGCCAATCCCCCAGCCGCGCAGGATCTCCCAATCCACCGCACCCTTCTTGTTGTGGCTCAGGACGGAGCGCAAAGAGGTCACGATGATGGTCGCCAGTGAGGTCGCGAGGCACATCTGCATCAGCTGATCGCCGCCATATCCAAGCGTTTGAAAAGCATAGAAGAAGGCCGGTACCAGCACGATACCGCCGCCAACCCCCAGAAGCCCCGCCAACACCCCGGCAAATGCGCCGATCACCAGCAGCAGCCCCGCCATCTGCATCAGCAGCGCAGGCTCCGGCCACAATGCGGCGGTCACGGCAGGATCAGTCATGCAGGGCACCTCAGGCTGGGCTTCACCGGCAAAGGGTTAGCCGCAGCAAACCGCTTGCACAAGGCAATAGCCCGCGCGCCGCCGCGTCACGCCGCCGCGCGGTCCGCCATCTGCGCCAGCGCCTGCTCCACCAGTTCCGGCCCGGCCCCGGCACGGCAGGCACCCTCGGACAGCATCCGCCGCCACTGCCGCGCGCCTGGGCGGCCGGCAAACAGACCCAGCATATGCCGGGTGATCTGATTCAACTTGGCGCCATCGGAAAGCCGAGCCTCGATGTAGGGCAGCATCTGCCGCACCGCCTCAGCAGGATCGCTCACGGAACCCGTTCCGTAAATCTCCGGGTCAGCGCCGCAGAGAACCTCGGCCGGCTGGTGATAGGCCGCACGGCCCACCATCACCCCGTCCAGACCGCAATCCAGATGCAGTTTGGCTTCGGTCAGCGTGGCGATACCGCCGTTGATCGAGACATGCAGATCCGGAAAGGCAGCCTTCATCTGGTGCACTAACTCGTAATCGAGCGGAGGAATGTCCCGGTTCTCTTTCGGACTAAGCCCCTGCAGCCAGGCCTTCCGGGCATGGATTGTCACCCGCCGGCAGCCCGCCGCGCGGATCTTGTCCAGAAAGTCCGGCAGCACCTGTTGCGGCTCCTGCTCATCAACGCCGATACGGCATTTGACGGTGACCTCGGCCTTCACGGCTTCACGCATGGCTGCGACGCAGTCCGCTACCAGCTCCGGCGTCTGCATCAGAACTGCGCCAAAGGCGCCGGATTGCACGCGGTCACTGGGGCAGCCGCAGTTGAGGTTGATCTCGTCATAGCCTGCATCAGCTCCCAGCTTTGCAGCCTCTGCCAGCTCAACCGGGTCAGAACCGCCCAGTTGCAGCGCCACGGGGTGTTCCTCGGCATTGAAGTCCAGTAAATGCAGTGCCCCGCCCCGCACCAGTGCAGGCGCGGTCACCATTTCGGTGTACAGCAACGTCTCCCGGCTCAAGAGCCGGTGCAGATACCGGCAATCGGACGTCGTCCAGTCCATCATGGGTGCAACGGAGAGGCGTGCAGCACGCCGAACGTCGGAAAATCCTGATATTTCTCGGTTTTCTGGATTCGCCATTTTGCGCGTTTTCCCCGTTTCGGCCCGATTTAGCCCCGTTTTAGAGTGCAGTGCTACAGAATGCAGCACCGACGGCGCCGTGTAGCACTTTTCCCTGCCCGAGTTCCAGCACCCCAAATCACGTACTGCACCGATCGGTCACTACCCTACCCCGTCGGTTTCCCCCCATTCAGCCCGATCACCCCCGGTTTGGGATCTAAACCCAATCAAACCCGCTTCCATGAAGTCCTTCGACCATTTGTAGTAGATACCCTGCGATATACCTTCACGACGGCAAAGCTCTGCAATGCTGTCCTCGCCTCCTAGCCCATCCAGCACGATCCTGACCTTCTCTTCGGATGAATACTGTTTGCGCGTGGCGCGCTTAATGTCTTTGACGATCTTCTCGCCAGGGTTCTTCGTTGTCTTCCTCATCGTCCACTCCTTAGTGGTTACGATGAGCCAGAAACACTCTCTTATCAAATTGCCCTAAATGGTCGCATAAGCGCTGACGTCAAACACCATTCAGGAAGAAGCCCGGGCAATCATCGAGTCCATGCCTCGCACTGACGACCGGATCTTCCCCTACAACAGTGATGTTGTCAGCCGTCGGTTCACCGATGCCTGTAAACTGCTCGGGATCGAAGATCTGCATTTCCACGATCTTCGCCATGAGGGAATTTCCCGCTTGTTCGAAATGGGGCTGACCATCCCTCAGGTCGCTCAAATTTCAGGCCATCAATCGTGGCAATGCTTGAAGCACTACACGCAGATAAAGCAGCGTGGTGATAAGTATGAAGGCTGTAAATGGTGGGATGTCGTAACAGCCACCCCATGAATCGCAAAATGGAGCGTGTCACCCGCCGTCTGCAACAAGGCCTGGTGCGCTTGCACGAGTTGCTCTCCCTCGAGCATGTGCACGACTTCAGCCGACCAGAGTCGGCCCATTTTGCAGACCTCGATCCAGCGGCACCTTATGTCGGAGACCTCTGCCTGCTCGCCGAGGCCTTCCAGGATGTTCTGCTGCGGACGGCAGATCGTCCGGACCTCCCCCGCGCTGCCTGAGCGCACTCGCTGGCAGCGACCATGTGAAAGACATGGTCACCTCTCTTGCCGGTGACTTGACCCGCGCAGAGTGGGACAAGCCCGAACACATTCGCAGCATCAGCTTCGCGGTCAATGGGCTGACGGATGATGTCTGGCGCCCCCGGATCGGCGGAACACTCGGCATCATTTCTCCCTTCGTGACTGACGAGGCGCTTGTGACGCTCTCGCGTGGGATCGCCCCCGCCAAAGCCTGCCTTCTGAGCCGGGCTGAGGGACTGGCCTTCCTGCAACCCGAAACCCTCGCGCGGTTCGATCAGGTCGCTGTGCTCGACGAGATGGCCGAGACAGAGGACGGCGATGAAGGCGAGGAGGACGGCCCGATTACCGCTCGTGGCCTCCATGCCAAGGCCTTCATCACCGAGCGATATTCAAGCACCAAGATCACCATTGGATCGGGCAATGCGACGGCTCCTGCGCTGGTCAGTGGCAACAATGTCGAGGTCTTTGCCATACTGTCGGGCTAAGGGCCTCGTGGGCATCGACCAAGATCTGATCGAGCTCATGGGAGAGCAAATTCGCAAGATGTGGATTGGGAGCAGGATCAAAAAGTCATCGAGTATGTGAACTTGGCTTACCGCTGGAAACAATTCAAAGCCGCCAAGATCGCACTGGATGACAAACCGGCCGCCATCCGCGACGCAAATGTCCTCCTGGCCAAGATCGTGTGAGATATCAGCAGAATGGCCAGGATATGTCGCGCGGTCCCGGCACATTCATTTGGAGAGCAAACAGAAATGTTGCATCCTCGAACAAATGAGGCCCGGCTTCGCGATCAGGTGGGGACAGTTGCTACGTATGTGCTACACGCAAAATTCTGAACTGAAAAATAACGCAAATTCAATACACTACGCTCATTCGCACAAATCCATCATGGCCCCCGCAGAAAGGCGTGCGGCCTGGTGCAAGGGGGCGAAATCAGTCATGCCGCGCCATATAGGCCCTGCGCCGCCGTCTGCCAGGCCGATCCGCTTTGGTGAGGCCTGAGTGCCCTTCTCTACCCCGCCAAGGACGGGAGGTAGAGCACAATCCCCGGGAAGGCGACCAGCAGTGCAATCGTCACGGCGTCGGCAATGAAAAACGGCGTCACGCCCTTAAATACATCCTGCACGCTCAGGTCATCACGCACGCCCGCAACTACAAAGCAGTTCAAACCGATAGGAGGAGTAATGAGGCAGAACTCGGCCATTTTCACCACCAGAATGCCGAACCAGATCGCGCACATGGTGCCGCTCATGCCGAATGCACTGTCGGCGGCCGCCACGCTCTCGCCGCCGTTCAGCGCCATCACCGCCGGGTAGACCACCGGCAGGGTCAGCAGCAGCATCCCGATCGCATCCATGAACATGCCCAGCACCGCATAGGCCAGCAGGATGCAGATCAGGATCACCATCGGGCTCATTTCCAGCGCGGTGATCCAGTCGGAAAACGCTCCCGGCAAGTCTGCAAACCCCAGAAAACGCACATAGATCAGCACGCCCCAGATGATGGTGAAGATCATCACTGTCAGCTTGGCCGTTTCCAGAAGTGCTGATTTAAGCTCAGCCCATTTCATGCCTTTGAACACGGCCATGCAGAACACCACAAAGGCCCCCAGCGCGCCGCCTTCGGTGGGCGTGCCCCAGGCGTCGCCGCCAAAGGGGTTGTAAACAAAGCAGATGATGATCACGACCACAAAGATGATCGGCAAGGCACCGGGAAGCGCTGCAAAGCGCTGGCCCCATGTGAAGCCTCTGACAGGCGGGCCGACGGATTTGAAGATCACAGCGATGCCGACAATCAGCAGGCCATAAATCACGGCAGAAAAGGCGCCGGGGATGAAGCCTGCCAGCAACAGCTTGCCCACGTCTTGTTCGACGATGATGGCATAGATCACCAGGATTGCCGAGGGCGGGATCAGCGAAGCCAGTGTGCCGCCGGCGGCCACAACACCTGCGGCGAACTGCTTGTTGTAGCCGATCTTCAGCATCTCCGGAATGGCGATGCGGGCAAACACGGCAGAGGTCGCCACGCTCGCCCCCGACACCGCAGCAAACCCCGCGGTGGCAAAGACAGTGGAGACCGCCAGCCCGCCCGGCAGCCAGGCGATCCAGCGCTTGGCGGCCTCGAACAAGGCGCGCGTCAGCCCTGCGTAATAGGCCAGATAGCCGATCAGGATGAAGGTCGGGATCAGGCTCAGTGCTTGTGACGACACTTTGGAGTGCGGCACCTGGCCTGCGATTTTGACCGAGACGGTCAGCGCCTTGCCGAACCGCGCCGGGTCATAGCCGAACTTGGCCCAGAAGATCCAAACCAGGCCGATGAGGCCCGCCAGGCCGGCGGCGAAGGCCACCCGCATTCCAACGATGACCATCGCCAGCAGGCCACCCGTAACCCACAGGCCGATTTCAATCGGTTCCATTTGCCTTACCCCTGCCCGCTGCCATTTGCGTCATGGCCGGCCAGCTGATCGGCCTCTGCCGCTGCCTGTTCTGCCGCGCTTAGCACCAGCGGCACCGCCACTGGTGTCTCCAGCCCCAGCACAAGTGCGCGGCCATATCCCCAGATCTGCAGTATCAGCCGCAGCCCCAGAACCGCAAAGGCCACCGGCGCCAGCAGTTTCGCAGGCCAGATTGGAATGCCTATGTCGATGGAGCTGTCCCGGCTCCACCAAGGGGCGGCGAAATCGAACGAGCGCAGGAAATGCGACCAGCTGCCCCAGACCAAGGCCAGGATCAGCAGCAGGATCAGCAGCACCGAGATCAGCTCAAACAGCCACATGGCACGGCCCCTGAGGGCGCCAACAACGATGTCCATGCGGATGTGGCCGCCGTCACGCTGCACATAAGCGATGCCCATGAAGGCAATCAGCGGCATGATCTGCTCGATCCAGTCGACATAACCGGGCAGCGGCGCATTCATCGCATTGCGCCCCCCGACCGAGACCACCGCCAGGATCATCAATGAGAACACCGCGATGCCGCTCAAAAGCGCCAGCAGGCGCTCCGCTTTCAATAACCGCTGGTCCAGCCTGCTGATCAGGCTGCCATCCTCCAGAACTGCTGCGCTGCCTGCCATGCCCGCCCCCGTCTTTTCGTGTCATCAAAGGCAAAAGGGGCCGGACGTGATCTGCCCGGCCCCTTTTGTGTTGCGTCAGGCTCAGCTGCCTGAGCGGTGATCGCTGAGGGTCTTCTGCACCAGATCATACAGCTCTTGTGCGGGCAGGCCCTGGGCGGTCATGTCTTCGATCCATTGGGCGCGGATCGGGTCAGCAGCCACTTTGCGGAACTCGGCCAGCTGGTCGTCAGAGATAGTGACCTTCTCGACACCTTTCTCGGCCAGCACCCCGTCCCATTTCTCCAACAGCGCGCCGTAGTTGGCCAAATAGTGGCCGATCGCCTCTTCGATCGAGCCGTCGAGTGCGTCGCGCTCGGCATCGCTGAGAGCATCATAGGCGTCGGTGTTCACCACCACCGGGCAGTTCACGGTGCCCGGGTTCAGGTTCGCGGTCCACCAGTCGGCTCGGTTGATGGTGCCGAATGCCAGATGCGCATGCTGCGCAAAGGCGACGGTGTCGACAACGCCGGATTCCATTGCGTTATAGGCTTCGGTTGCGGTGACCGAGGTCGGCACCGCGCCAACGGCCGAAAACGCCTTGCCGATGCCGCCGGTGGCGCGCACCCGCATGTCCTTGAACTCTGCCAGCTCATCGCGCGGCTCACCGGTGCCGACAATGTTGTACTGCGGCATCGGCGAGGTCATCAGCAGCTTGGCATTCCAGCGTGCCAGATCCGCCTGCACCGCCGGGTGGGCATAAACCGCATTGGCCACGGCCACTTCTTCGTCCAGCGTGTTCACCCCCAGGAACGGCAGCTCCAGCACGGTGATCGAGGGGTTTTTGTCACGGTGGTAGCCGGCACAGAACTGCGCCATCTCAAACGCACCGATAGAGATCCCGTCAAGGTTCTCCTTGTTCTTCGAAAGCCCGCCATAGCTGATATTCAGGGTGAACTCGCCGCCGGTCTTTTCAGATACCAGTTCGGCCAGTTTTTCCACATGTTCGGTAAAGGCGCGGCGCTTGCCCCACAGGGACACGTTCCACTCGGTGGCCGCAGCCTCGCCTGCCAATGCAAAACCAGCAGTTGCCGCCACAGCGGCCGTCAGAAATCTGTTCATGATGTAACTCTCCCGAATTGCGCTCCTTTTTAACCCGGCACCGGGCCGGCGCGGTGCGCTTGCCCGTCAGGCTAGCGGCACACAGCTCCCCTGCCAAGCCCCCGGCGGGAAAGATGACGTGGCGACTCGCAGCGGGGTGAAACGGCAGTTTCCAGTATTGCCGGCACAATATGCCGCAGGTGCAAAGCCGCCGGCAGCTGCGGCAGTAAGCCGCTCCCAAGCCCATAACGGCGATTGAAGCAGCAAACGGCCGCTGGCGGAATTTACAGAAAAGCCTATTAAAACATGAGGTGGTATGCGCTGGCATGCGAATTGATTTACACCGAGGCCAGAAATTCTGAAATTCGTTTACAGATAAACTCTTTGATATCTGCGTTTTATTCACAAATTTTCAATCCGCGGTATTATCGATGCCCAGGAGGAAACGGTTTGACAGCCACGGCACAGCGTTGTCGTTTGTCTTGCCAATAAAATTTCTGGGAGGAAACCGAATGAACGCGCTGCACGCAGACGCTGTCTATCCGCCGTCCGACGAAACCGTTGCCCGCGCGCATGTGACTGCCGCGAAGTATCAGGAAATGTATGACGCCTCGCTGACCGACCCTGAAGGGTTCTGGGGCGAACAAGGCAAGCGCATCGACTGGATCAAGCCCTTCACCGAAGTGAAGGACGTGAACTACAGCTTCGGCAATGTCTCGATCAACTGGTACGGCGACGGCACCCTGAACGTCTCCGCCAACTGCATCGACCGCCATCTGAACACCCGCGGCGATCAGACCGCAATCATCTGGGAGCCGGACAGCCCGGAAGAAGACGCCCAGCACATCACCTACAAGGAGCTGCACCGCCGCACCTGCCGGATGGCGAACATCCTGGAATCGATGGGTGTGCGCAAGGGCGACCGGGTGGTGATCTACCTGCCGATGATCCCCGAAGCAGCCTATGCGATGCTGGCCTGCGCCCGCATCGGCGCCATTCATTCGATCGTATTTGCCGGCTTCTCCCCCGACGCGCTTGCGGCCCGGATCAACGGCTGCGACGCCAAGGTTGTGATCACCGCCGACGAGGCCCCGCGCGGCGGCCGCAAGACAGCGCTGAAATCCAACGCCGACGCCGCCCTCCTGCACACCAAGGACACGGTGAAATGCCTGGTGGTCAAACGCACCGGCGGCCAGACCACCTGGGTCGACGGGCGCGACTTTGACTACAACGAGATGGCGCTGGAAGCGGATGACAATTGCGCGCCCGCAGAGATGAACGCCGAGGATCCGCTGTTCATCCTCTACACCTCCGGCTCCACCGGCCAGCCCAAGGGTGTTGTGCATACCTCCGGCGGCTATCTGGCCTATGCCGCGATGACCCATGAAATCACATTCGATTACCACGATGGCGACATCTACTGGTGCACCGCGGATGTGGGCTGGGTCACTGGCCACAGCTATATCGTCTATGGCCCGCTGGCCAATGGCGCCACCACCCTGATGTTCGAAGGCGTGCCGACCTACCCCGATGCCAGCCGCTTCTGGCAGGTCTGCGAAAAGCACAAGGTGAACCAGTTCTACACCGCCCCCACCGCGCTGCGCGCGCTGATGGGCCAAGGCAACGAATGGGTTGAAAAATGCGATCTGAGCGATCTCAAGGTGCTGGGCACCGTGGGCGAGCCGATCAACCCCGAGGCCTGGAACTGGTACAACGAGGTTGTCGGCGGCGGCAAATGCCCGATCGTCGACACCTGGTGGCAGACTGAGACCGGCGGCCATTTGATGACCCCGCTGCCGGGCGCCCACGCGATGAAGCCGGGCGCGGCGATGAAACCCTTCTTCGGCATCCAGCCGGTGGTTCTGGACCCGGCAAGCGGAGTTGAGATCGACGGCAACGGCGTCGAAGGCGTGCTCTGCATCAAGGACAGCTGGCCGGGCCAGATGCGCACCGTCTGGGGCGACCATGAACGCTTCGAGAAAACCTATTTCTCCGACTACAAGGGCTACTACTTCACCGGCGACGGCTGCCGCCGTGACGAGGACGGCGATTACTGGATCACCGGCCGCGTCGATGACGTGATCAACGTCTCCGGCCACCGCATGGGCACGGCTGAGGTCGAAAGCGCCCTGGTGGCCCACGCCGCCGTGGCCGAGGCCGCTGTGGTGGGCTACCCGCATGAGATCAAGGGCCAAGGCATCTATTGCTATGTGACCCTGATGAACGACCGCGAGCCCTCGGACGAGCTGCTGAAGGAGCTGCGCACCTGGGTCCGCACCGAGATCGGCCCGATTGCCTCCCCGGACGTCATTCAATGGGCGCCGGGCCTGCCGAAAACCCGCTCCGGCAAGATCATGCGCCGAATCCTGCGCAAGATCGCCGAGAACGACTTTGGCAGCTTGGGCGACACTTCGACCCTGGCCGACCCGTCGGTGGTCGAGGACCTGATCGCAAACCGTGCAAACAAAGGGTGATTGACCGATGAATATGGCAGTATTGACCCGTCCCGCCGTTCTGATCCTGCTGGGCCCTCCGGGGGCCGGCAAGGGCACTCAAGCGCGGATGCTGGAAGAAAAATTCGGCTATGTGCAGCTCTCGACCGGCGACCTGCTGCGCGAGGCGGTTGCCGCGGGCACGCCCGCCGGCCTTGCGGCCAAGGCCGTGATGGAAGCAGGCCAGCTGGTCAGCGACGACATTGTGATCAACATCCTGCGCGACCGTCTGACCGAGCCCGATTGCACCAAAGGCGTGATCCTCGACGGCTTCCCCCGCACCACCGTGCAGGCCGCCGCATTGGACGAGCTGCTGGCGGAAACCCAGCAGAAGATCAACGCCGCGATCAGCCTTGAAGTGGACGACGCCGCGATGGTGACACGAATCTCGGGCCGCTACACCTGCGGCGGCTGCGGCGAGGGCTACCACGACAGCTTCAAGCAGCCTGCGCAAGCCGGCAAATGCGACAAATGCGGCAGCACAGAAATGAAACGCCGCGCCGACGACAACGCCGAGACCGTTGCCAGCCGACTGGAAGCCTATCACGCACAGACCGCGCCGCTGATCGGCTATTACGGCGGCAAGAACGTGCTGCAGACAACAAATGCCATGGGCGATATCGACGGCATCGCCCAGGATATGGCGGCCATCGTGACCACGGCCACCAGCCAATAACCAAGAAACGGGGCCTGCCCTGATCCGGCAGGACCCCGTCCCCTGACATTGGAATACCCGAAGGCACCGCCTTGGCGGACCAGAGGAGTCATGCCTGCACGCCGTGAACACGGCCGCAGGCAAACGGAGAGAGTCTGCCCGGCGCCGCGTGCGCACAGCAGCTCAGGAGGAAGAAGGAGGAGCCGCCATGGCGGACCAAACCACAAATGCGGCAAGAACCGCCGAGGCCGATAAAGGCTATTGGGCGGCGAACGTGCGCATCATTCTTGTCAGCCTGGTGATCTGGGCTGTTGTTTCATTCGGCTTCGGCATCCTGCTGCGCCCTGCCCTGTCGGGCATCAGCGTCGGCGGTGCCGATCTTGGCTTCTGGTTCGCCCAGCAAGGCTCGATCCTGGTGTTCCTGGGGCTGATCTTTTTCTACGCGTTCCGGATGAACAAACTGGACCGCGAATACGGCGTGGAGGAAGAATAAGATGGACCAGTTTACCATCAACCTGCTGTTTGTGGGCGCGTCCTTCGCGCTTTACATCGGCATCGCGATCTGGGCCCGCGCGGGCTCCACATCTGAATTCTATGCCGCCGGCCGGGGTGTTCACCCCGTCACCAACGGCATGGCCACCGCGGCTGACTGGATGTCGGCGGCCTCCTTCATCTCGATGGCGGGCCTCATTGCTTTCACCGGCTATGACAACTCCACCTTCCTGATGGGCTGGACCGGCGGCTATGTGCTGCTGGCGCTGCTCTTGGCGCCCTACCTGCGCAAGTTCGGCAAGTTCACCGTGTCCGAGTTCATCGGCGACCGGTTCTATTCGCCGACCGCGCGTATCGTGGCTGTGATCTGCCTGATCGTCGCCTCGACTACCTACGTGATCGGCCAGATGACCGGCGTGGGCGTGGCCTTTGGCCGCTTCCTGGAGGTCTCCAACACCACCGGCTTGCTGATCGGTGCCTGTGTTGTGTTCGCCTATGCGGTGTTCGGCGGCATGAAAGGTGTGACCTACACCCAGGTGGCGCAATACTGCGTGCTGATCATGGCCTATACCATCCCGGCGATCTTCATCTCGCTGCAGCTGACCGGCAACCCGGTCCCGGCGCTGGGCCTGTTCGGCGACCATGCTGCAAGCGGAGAGCCGCTGCTGGCCAAGCTGGACGCCATCGTCCGCGAACTGGGCTTTAATGAATACACCGCCCATCATTCCGACACCTTCAACATGGTGCTGTTTACCCTGTCGCTGATGATCGGTACCGCGGGCCTGCCCCACGTGATCATGCGCTTCTTCACCGTGCCCAAAGTGGCTGATGCCCGCTGGTCGGCCGGCTGGGCGCTGGTGTTCATCGCGCTGCTGTACCTGACTGCCCCGGCTGTTGGCGCCATGGCCCGCCTCAACATCACCGAAATGATGTGGCCCAATGGCGGCATCGAAGGCGGTGCCGTGACCGTGCAGCAGATCGAGAACGATCCGCAGTACGACTGGATGGCCACTTGGCAGAAAACCGGCCTCTTGGCTTGGGAAGACAAGAACGGCGACGGCGCGATCCAGTACTACAACGACAAGTCCGAAGCGCTGCAGGAAACCGCGGCTGCCAATGGCTGGGCCGGCAATGAGCTGACCAAGTTCAACCGTGACATCCTGGTTCTGGCCAACCCGGAAATCGCCAACCTGCCCAGCTGGGTGATCGGTCTGGTTGCTGCCGGCGGTCTTGCGGCTGCGCTGTCCACCGCCGCAGGCCTGCTGCTGGCGATCTCCTCGGCTGTGTCGCACGACCTGATCAAAGGCTCGATCAACCCGCAGATCTCGGAAAAGGGCGAGCTGCTGTCGGCCCGTATCGCCATGGGTGTGGCCATCGCGGTGGCAACCTACCTGGGTCTGAACCCGCCGGGCTTTGCCGCGCAGACCGTGGCGCTGGCCTTTGGCCTCGCAGCCGCCTCGATCTTCCCGGCGCTGATGATGGGCATCTTCACCAAGGTGAACAACAAGGGCGCCGTGGCCGGCATGCTGGCAGGTCTGGGTGTGACCCTGGTCTACATCTTCCTGCACAAGGGCTGGCTGTTCATCCCGGACACCAACTCCTTTACTGACGCAGACCCGCTGCTGGGCACCATCAAATCCACCTCCTTCGGTGCGGTTGGCGCGATGGTGAACTTCGCAGTCGCCTTCATCGTCTCAAAATCGACCGCGGCCATCCCCGCCGAGATCGAAGAGCTGGTGGAAAGCGTCCGCATCCCCCGCGGTGCCGGAGTTGCGCAGGACCACTGAACCTCCCCTGGGCGGGCTGCCCTCCTGTTGCGGCCCGCCTTTTTCCTCATGGTCCCGTCCGGTTTTTACTGGCGGGGCCATTTTTTCCCTGATTTCATGCAGGTATGCCCATGCCCTTATCAGACGCCGCCTTGCTCCGCTTTCTGACGTCGGTCCACCCCTATGACAGCCTGGAACCCACGCTGCTGCAGGATCTGGCCGCCAGGTTCCAGCAGATCGAGGCCGCCGCCGGTGATCCCGTCTATGCGCTGGACGAGGATCTGCAGGGGCTTTACCTGGTCCATACCGGTGAAGTTGAAGTGACGGATGAGAACGGCATCCCTGTCTCGATCCTTGGTCCCCGCAATTCATTCGGCGAGCGCGGCCTGACCCGCAGCGGCCGGGCGGTGACATCAGCCCAAGCCACCGCAGACACGCTGCTGCTGCTGCTGCCCAAGGCGGCGTTCCACGCCCTGATGGCCAGCCAGCCGCAAGTCGCAAAATTCTTCGACCGCCGCCGCCCCGGCAGCCGCGAGACCAGCAGCCTCGCCACGACGCGGGTCGAAACCATCATGGCCCGTGATCCCGTCACCTGCTCCAGCGGCCTCACCTGCCAAAGCGCGGCGCAGCTGATGCGTGACCGCCGTATTTCCTCCGTCTGCGTAACCGACGGGGATACGCTGCAAGGCATTCTCACGACCCGCGACCTGACCGGAAAAATTCTCGCTGCCGGCAAGCCCATCTCCACTCCGGTCAGCACCGTAATGACACCGGACCCGCTGACGCTCGCCCCTTCCGCTATCGGCTCCGACGTGCTGCACATGATGATGGAACACGGCATCGGCCACATCCCGGTGGTGGAGGCCGGAAAACTCGCGGGCATCGTCACCCAAACCGACCTCACCCGTTTTCAGGCCGTGAATTCCGGCGAGATGGTCTCTGCCATCGCCCGCGCCGGGTCGGCTGATGAGATGGCCAAGGTCACCGCCGAAATCCCCCGCCTGCTGGTGCAACTGGTGGCCGGCGGCAACCGGCATGAGGTGGTGACCCGGCTGATCACCGACATTGCCGACACTGTAACCCGCCGCCTGCTGGCCCTGGCCGAGGAAACGCTGGGTGCCCCGCCGGTGCCCTACCTGTGGCTGGCCTGCGGCTCGCAAGGCCGGCGCGAGCAGACCGGCGTGTCGGATCAGGACAATTGCCTGATCCTGTCTGGCGATCTGACGCCCGGCGATGAGGCCTATTTCGAAGCACTGGCCCGGTTTGTCTGCGACGGTCTCAACACCTGCGGCTATGTCTATTGCCCCGGTGACATGATGGCATCGAATGCGCGCTGGCGGCAGCCGCTGCACGTCTGGCGCAACTACTTCCGCAGCTGGATTGCCAAGCCCAGCCCCGAGGCGCAGATGCTGGCCTCGGTGATGTTCGATCTGCGCCCCATCGGCGGCGATGCCGCCCTGTTTGCGGATCTGCAGCAGGAGACCCTGAAGGCGGCCAGCGCCAATTCGATCTTCACCGCGCATATGATCGCCAATTCCCTGAAGCACACGCCGCCCCTGGGCCTGCTGCGCGGGCTGGCCGCCATCCGCTCGGGCGAGCACCGCAACACGCTGGACATGAAGCACAACGGCGTGGTGCCGGTGGTGGATCTGGGCCGGGTTTACGCGCTGCAAGGAGAGCTGGCGGCAGTCAATTCCCGCGCCCGGCTGGAGGCGGCTGAGGCGGCAGGCGTCCTCAGCCATACCGGCGCGCGGGACCTGCTGGACGCCTATGACCTGATTGCGCAAACCCGGCTGGAGCATCAAGCCGCACAGATCCGCGGCAGCCAGCCGCCGGACAACTATCTGGCGCCCTCGGATCTGTCGGATTTTGAGCGAAGTCATCTGCGTGACGCCTTTGTTGTGGTAAAGACGATGCAATCGGCGGTTGGGCACGGCAAGGGAATGCTGAGCTGACACCTGCGCGTGCTGCCGCCGGGGAAGCCTCCGGCGGGAGTATTTTGGAAAAGATGAAAACGGCCGGGCATATGCCGGAGGAGTTAGGATGTTTCTGGAACTGATTGCGGTGATTTTTGCGGGTATTGCCGCCGCGGGTGTGGTGATGCTGCTGGGAAAGTTCCTGGGCGGGCGGCTGCCGCGCTGGCTGGCGCCGGTGGCAGCGGGACTGGCGATGATCGCGGCCACCATCACCTCGGAATACGGCTGGTACCCGCGCACGGCCGCGGCCCTGCCTGACGGGCTGGTCGTGGCGGAAACGGTTGAGAACCAAAGCTTTTACCGGCCCTGGACCTATGCCGTGCCCTACGTCGACCGCTTTGCCGCGCTGGATACCGCAACGATGAAAACCCATGCGGATCATCCGCAGATCTATCTTGGCGAGTTGTATTTCTTTGGCCGCTGGGCGCCGGTCAGCAAGCTGCCGGTTTGGCTGGACTGCGGCGGCGGGCGGCGGGCGCTGGCGGCAGGCGACGCGGAGTTTTCCGGCGGTCTTCCTGAAAACCTGGACTGGGTTGGCGGCGGCAGCAGCGATCCGGTCCTGACAACCGCCTGCGGAGGGTAGAGATGCTGTCACGCCTCAGTCTGCGGTTTCGGATTTTCCTGTTCTTCTGCCTGCTGGCGCTTGGCGGCATTTTTGTCACCAGCGGCGCGTTGTGGCTTGGCTACAACCGGGCAGATCAGTCTCAGCTGACGGACGCCTTTGTCTTTTCCGGCCTGCTTAGCAGCTTTGCCATCCTCGGTCTCTGCGCTGCGGTCTGGCTGCTGTTTGACGAAAACGTCGCCAAACCGATTGAGCGGCTGGCCGCCGGCATGCGCGCCCGTGCCCATGCCGGCGTGTCAAAAGAACTGGATACCCACGGCGCCCGCTATCTGGGCGATCTGGCCGCCGCAGCCGAGGGGCTGGCCGGGCAGCTGGGCGCCTCGGCCCTGTCCGCAGCTGAGGCCATTGCCCGCGAGACCGAGCATCTGGAAGCCGAGAAAACCCGCCTCGCCGCCCTGCTGACCGACATTCCCATTGCCACCGTGATGGCCAGCCCCGCCCATCAGATCGTGCTTTATGACGGTCAGGCCGCGGCGGTGCTGGCGCAGGAGGCGCCGCCGCGGCTGAATGCGCCCTTGTCGGACTACCTGGACCTGACCGGGCTGGAGGCCGCTTATGGCCGGCTGATGCGCAGCGGCCTGGAGCTTCAGGCCGAAGTCAAAAGCGCCAGCGGCAGCCAGGTATTTGATTTGCGGCTGAAACCCTTGGGCGGCGCGCCGGGCTATATCATCCTGTTCGAGGGCAGCCATGCGGGCCTTGCCCCGGAGGATTCCCGGCCCTTGGTCTATGACTTTGCCTTGCTGGACACGGATCACGCGGAACTGGACAGCCGCAAGCTGGCCAATCTCAGCTATGCGGTGTTCGACACCGAGACCACCGGCCTGCTGCCGCATAAAGACGAGATCGTGCAGATCGGCGCGCTGCGGGTGGTACGGGGCCGCATCATCGACAGCGAGGCCTTTGAGACCCTGGTCGATCCGGGCCGGCCGATCCCGGCGGCCTCGACCAGGGTGCATGGCATCAGCGACGCCATGGTGCAGGGCGCGCCGGACATTGCCGAATCTGCCCGCGCCTTTCACAGCTTTGCCTCGGATGCTGTGATCGTGGCGCATAATGCGCCATTCGACATGGCCTTTCTGCACCGCCACGCCAAACGCACTGGCGTCAGTTGGGATCAGCCGGTTCTGGACACCGTGCTGCTGAGCGCGGTGCTGTTCGGCGCCTCGCAGAACCACACGCTGGACGCGCTGTGCGAACGGCTGGACGTCACCATCCCCGCCGCCTTGCGCCACAGCGCGATGGGCGACGCCCGCGCCACGGCCGAGGTGTTCTGCAAGATGCTGCCGATGCTGGAGGCGCGCGGGCTCGGAACCTTTGGCGCGGTGCTGGAAGAGACCCGCAAACACGGGCGCCTCATTGACGACATGAACTAGGTAGACAATCACGCCCATGCGTGGCAGGTCACTGCCCGGAACGGATAAAAGGCGCGCGACATGGCCGAAACCAGCTTTATCCCCGGGCCGGAGACCGCCCGGGACTACCGCGATGCGCTCGGCTGCTTTGGCACCGGGGTGACAGTTGTCACCACCATGACAGCGCGCGGCCCCTTGGCCATTACCGTCAACAGTTTTACTTCCGTGTCGCTGGATCCGCCGCTCTTGCTGTGGTGCCCCGCCAAGGCCTCGCTGCGCCATGATGCCTTTGTCATGGCGGAGACTTTTGCTATTCACGTTATGGCGGAGGATCAACTGGGCCTGGCCAAGCATTTCGCGGCCCGTGGCGAGGACTTCAGCACTGCGGCATGGCAGCCCAACGATCAGGGGGCGCCGGCACTGGACGGGGTGATTGCCCGGTTTGACTGCCGCCGTTTTGCCGCCCATCTGGCGGGGGATCACACCATCATCATTGGCGAAGTAGCCAGCGTCACCACCCGCCCCGGCAAGGGGCTGATCTTCAAGCGCGGCCAGTATGGCGGCTTTCTGGAGCAAAGCTGAACGGCCCAGTCTTTGGCCAGGCCGCCTAACCCCGGGCTTGACCCAAGGCCTGCACTGCAGCACTGGCGCTGCCCAGAACGGCAATCTCCTCTACCAAACCAGGGGAGCCTGCATCTTTCGCATCTTGCCCCGCCAGCAGGTGCGGCAGCACGGCTGATGCGGACAAATCCATCCCCGGTTCCATGCTGAGCGCCCGCTGCGGACAGATCGAAATGCACAAGCCGCATTGAAAACACAAGGATTCCACAAAGCTCAGCGCGCCGCCGTCTTCCGTCAGGCTCAAGGCATCCGACGGGCAGACCCAGACACAGCTGCTGCACTGATTGCACAGGTCTTCATCCAAGCTGACAGAACCGTATGGCGCCTGCTCCGGCAAGGCGACATGGTCCGCACTGGCCGGCAGAAGCGCCGCGGCGCTGGCCCGTGCGGTGTCCCTGCGGCTGCCGACCGCCAATATGTCCGGCGCGACAGAAGGAAACGGGAATACGCCTGTCTCCAGCCGCCGCGCCAAGGCCTCAGCCCCGTCAAACAGCAATATCCGGCCCAGCCCGCCCAGCACCTGCATCAATTCCACCTCCTGCTGCTGATGCAGCCTGCCGGCAGAGCTGGCGCAGGCCTGCACGTGAATGACATCAAAACCGCAGGCCAATGCGTGCAGCAGATCGGTGTGGGTGATCTGCTGGAGACAGCAGACCGAAACCGGGATCACGTCGCCCTGCCGGGGCGCCGCCACCTCCAGCCCCATCGGTTCTACCTCGTAAAGCAGCAGCATCTGCGCCCGCCCGGTCTCCTGCTTGCGCTGGTGCGCTGCCTGACAGACGTCCATCAGCGGCAGTTCGCAACTTCTGCTGGCGACATCCAGCAACGCAGGCCGTCCGTGCGCTGCGTACCGTGCATGGCACGCAGTGTCGTCTGGCTGAGGGCAAAGGCACAAGTATTGCGGCGGATATCCGGATTGCCTTTGCCGATCAGGGATATGAGCACGCATCTCTCCCATAAGGAAATGCTAACACAAAATTACACACCTCAAGGGTGTATTTTTTAATTGCCGCCGAATTGTTGAATTTTTAACAATATTTCGCGGAAATCACGCAGAAGATCCGCCGGTGTCCAGAACCGGCGGATCTCCGAGGACTAAGCCCTGCTTAGTTCAGCGCTGCATCGGTGATGGCATGGGTCCAAGCGCCTTCCGGGGCCTTGGTGATAACCGGATCCGAGCCGCCGCCCATCAGCGTTGACACTGTCCGCTCATAATCCGCCGGATCCAGCGCGCCGTTGCTGCCTGCAGTCAGTTTGGCAATTTCACCCATCATCCGCTTCTGGTGGGTCTCGGTCTGCGCGCCGGAGGCATCATTGTCGAGCACGATCTCTGCCGCCTCATCCGGGTGCTCCTCAGCGTATTTCCAGCCCTTCATCGAGGCGCGCACAAAGCGCTCCATCTTGCCGGTGAAGGCCTCATCGCTCAGGTTTTCTTCCAGCACATACAGACCGTCTTCCAGCGTCGCCACACCCTGGTCTTCGTATTTAAACGTGATCAGCTCGTCGGCACCAACACCGGCATCAATGACCTGCCAGTATTCATTATAGGTCATTGTCGAGATGCAGTCGGCCTGACGCTGCAGCAGCGGATCAACGTTGAAGCCCTGCTTCAGAACTTCCACACCGCTCTCGCTCTTGCCTTCGGTCGAGATACCCAGCTGGCTCATCCAGCTCATGAAGGGGAACTCATTGCCAAAGAACCACACGCCCAGGGTGCGGTTGGCCAGATCGGCAGGCTCTGCGATTCCAGTGTCCTTCCAGCAGGTCAGCATCATGCCGGAAGACTTGAACGGCTGGGCGATATTGACCAGCGGCAGGCCTTTTTCCCGTGCTGCCAGCGCCGCGGGCATCCATTCCACCGTCACATCTGCACCGCCGCCGGCAATCACCTGGGTCGGGGCAATATCCGGCCCGCCGGGCAGGATGGTGACATTCAGGTCTTCTTCCTCATAGAACCCCTTGTCAGCGGCGACGTAATAACCCGCGAACTGTGCCTGGGTCACCCATTTCAGCTGCAGCGTCACATCATCCGCCGCCTGCGCCGCCCCCGCAGCGCCCAGTGCCAGCGCTGCCGCCGTCATCAGATGTTTCATGTCTCGTTCTCCCTGTTGATTATGATGTGAAGCTTGCCCGGGTTTGACCATTCGTTCAAAGTTTTTTCTTTATAAGGCCGGCCGTTGACGGCACCCCGCGCAAGATTTCCGCAAAAACCGCCCCGCATCTGGCGGGACGGCCCAATCTTCAGCCCCGCTGCGACGGGTGCCAGAAGGTGAAGCTTTTTTCGATCAGCGCCACCAGCCCGTAAAAGGCCGATCCCGCCAGCGCCGCCACCACGATCTCCGCCCAGACCATATCCAGCGCCAGCTGGCCGACACTGGTGGAGATGCGGAAGCCCATGCCGACGGTGGGCGAGCCAAAGAACTCCGCCACAATCGCACCGATAAGCGCCAGGGTGGTGGAGATCTTGAGGCCGTTGAACACAAACGGCAGCGCCGCCGGCAGCCGCAGCTTGAAGAAGGCCTGCCAATAGGTTGCCGCATAGGTCTGCATCAAATCGCGCTGCATGGCGGAGGTCTCGCGCAGGCCCGCCACCGTATTCACCAGCATCGGAAAGAACACCATGACTACCACAACAGCAGCCTTGGAATGCCAGTCGAACCCGAACCACATCACCAGGATCGGTGCGGTGCCGACAATCGGCAGTGCTGCGATGAAATTCCCCACCGGCAGCAGACCCCGCCGCAGAAAATCGCTGCGGTCCACCAGGGTTGCGGTCAGAAACGCTGCGCCGCAGCCAATCAGGTAACCGCCAAGCGCGCCCTTCAGGATGGTCTGGGCAAAATCCGCCCACAGAATTGGGATGCTGGAAGCAAAGCGCACCGCGATTACGGAGGGAGCCGGCAGGATCACCAAAGACACCGCCAGCCCGCGCACCAGCAGCTCCCAGACCACCAGAACGGTGATGCCGAAGATTGCGGGCACCAACAGCTGCACTGCACGGGTTTTCGCGGCCGGACTGTTTGCCAGACGGCTGTTCAGCCACCACCCCAAACACCAGACCAGCACGGCTAGAACAACCATCACCATGACAGCCTCCCCTCGTTCTTCTGGCCTGAAATATCCCCGGTGAGCCGCGCAGCGGCGAGGGCAGAGCCCTCTGTCCATCGCTTGATCATGCGCTTACCCCCATGCGTTTCAGAACCAGCCGCTCGATCAGCCCGAGCAATGCCACCAGTAAAGCCGCCAGGATCGCCGCCGCAAACAGCGCCGACCAGATCTGCACGGTCTGCCCGTAATAGCTGCCGGCCAGCAGCCGCGCGCCAAGCCCCGCAACCGCGCCGGTCGGCAGCTCACCCACGATGGCCCCCACCAGCGAGGCGGCTATGCCGATCTTCAGCGAGGCAAACAGATACGGCATCGAGGACGGCAGCCGCAGCTTCCAAAACCCCTGGTTCGTATTGGCATTGTAAGTCTTCAGCAGATCCAGCTGCATCGCATCCGGCGCGCGCAGGCCCTTCACCATGCCGACAACAACCGGGAAAAAGCTGAGGTAGGCTGAGATAACCGCCTTCGGGATAATCCCCTGCACCCCGATGGAATACAGCACCACGATGATCATCGGTGCGAGCGCGATAATCGGAATGGTCTGGCTGACAATCGCCCAGGGCATTACTGACATATCCATGACACGGCTGTGCACGATGCCGACCGCCAGCAGGATGCCAAGGCCAGTGCCGATGGCAAAGCCCAGAAGCGTGGCGCTCAGCGTCACCTGCGCATGATAGATAAGGCTGCGTTTCGAGGTGATCTTCTTCTCCACCGTGGTCTGCCACAGCTCCACCGCCACCTGATGCGGGGCCGGCAAGCGCGGGCGCTCCTGCACCCAGGTTTCGCCAATAGCAAATGTGTTCTTCGCCACCAGCCCGATTTCACTCATGTACCGGCGCTCCTTGGCGGTAGCCGGTGCGACCACGGCCCCTGCCCGCTCTGCCTGATCAAGCACACCTTTGATATTCATCGGGACGCAAGCGGCGTACCAGAAGGTGATGATGGCAGCGAGCACGGTGAGGACAGCAAGAAGGCTTTTCATGACCCGCCCCCGCGCCGCGCCAATTTTCTGCACAGAAAATTGACCGGAAAATTCGAATTTTCCGATGCCGCGAATGATACGCCCGCCAATGTACAAGCGGTGTTCAGGGACTGCATGTCCGGTGTCGTCGTATTTTGCTGGTTGATATCAGTCATCGCCATGACCCGCCCGCAGCCCTTCGCGCACCCGATGCGCAATTTCGATGAACTCCGGACTGTCACGGATATCCAGAGGCCGTTCTTTCGGCAGGGTGCTATCAATCACATCATGGATACGGCCCGGCCGCGGCGACATCACCACGATCTTGGTCGACAGATACACCGCTTCAGGGATTGAGTGAGTGACAAAGCCAATGGTCTTGTTGGTCCGGGCCCACAGCTTCAGCAGCTGCTCGTTCAGATGGTCGCGCACGATCTCATCCAGCGCGCCGAAAGGTTCGTCCATCAGCAGGATATCGGCATCAAACGCCAGCGCCCGCGCGATGCTGGCCCGCTGCTGCATCCCGCCCGACAGCTGCCAGGGGAACTTGCCGCCAAACCCTGTCAATTCAACAAGTTCCAGGACCTGGCTGACGCGCTTTTCCTGCTCCGCCCTGGAGTATCCCATGATCTCCAGCGGCAGCTTGATGTTCTTGGCAATGCTTCGCCACGGGTACAGCCCCGCGGCCTGGAACACATAGCCGTAGGCGCGGTTGCGGCGCGCCTCATCCGGGGTCATGCCATTGACGGACAGGCTGCCGCCGGTGGGTGTTTCCAGAGCCGCGATACAGCGCAAAAACGTGGTCTTGCCGCAGCCGGAGGGACCGATGAAGGAGACAAAATCGCCCCTGTTGATCTCCAGACTGATGTCCTTCAGCGCGTGCACCGGGCCATCGTTGGTCTGAAACGTCAGATCCAGGTTCCGGGCCTCAATCACGGTTTCAGCAGAGCCTGGATCGGAAGCGGCGGCCTCGGGTCGGATTGCCTGGGTGGTCGTTTCCATATTCATATCTTCGCCTTGATTTCACACAGGAAAACGGGCCGCCGATACCGGCAGCCCGCTCCTGATTTTAAACACCTGTTGCCGGGATGCCGGTCCGCTCGACCGGGCGCGGCGCGGTCAGCTCTTTCCAGGTCGACAGCGCCTTGTTCACCGTTGTATTGGCCTCCCGTGAGACGAACTTGCCGTGACCCTCCTGGCACTTGATCTCGCCGTCATGCACCGCCACATGGCCCCGGGTCAGGGTAAAGCGCGGCAGCCCCTTCACCTCATGCCCCTCGAACACGTTGTAGTCGATCGAGGACTGCTGGCTGGCGGCAGAGATTGTCTTGGTCTTCTTCGGATCCCAGACCACCAGGTCGGCATCTGCACCAACCAGCACCGCACCCTTTTTCGGGTAGCAATTCAATATCTTAGCAATGTTTGTTGACGTTACCGCAACAAATTCATTCGGGGTGATCCGGCCCGTTTCAACGCCATGGGTCCACAGCATCGGCATCCGGTCCTCCAGGCCGCCGGTGCCGTTCGGGATCTTGGTGAAATCCCCCACGCCAGTGCGTTTCTGCTCAGTGGTAAAGGCGCAGTGGTCGGTCGCGACCACCGACAACGAACCAGACTGCAGACCGGCCCACAGGCTGTCCTGATGCTGTTTGTTGCGGAACGGCGGCGACATCACCCGGCGGGCGGCGTGATCCCAATCGGTGTTGAAGTACTCACTCTCATCCAGGGTCAGATGCTGGATCAGCGGCTCGCCCCAAACCCGCTTGCCCTGCATCCGGGCGCGGCGGATGGCCTCGTGGCTGTCCTCGCAGGAGGTATGCACAATATAAAGCGGCACGCCTGCCATATCGGCGATCATGATGGCGCGGTTGGTGGCCTCGCCCTCGACCTGCGGCGGGCGGGAGTAGGCGTGTGCTTCGGGGCCGGTATTGCCCTCAGCCAGCAGTTTGGCCGACAGCTCCGCCACCACATCGCCGTTTTCCGCGTGCACCATGGCGATGCCGCCCAGCTCCGCCAGCCGCTGGAACGAGGAATACAGCTCGTCATCATTCACCATCAGCGCGCCCTTATAGGCCATGAAGTGCTTGAAGGTGTTGATGCCGCGCTCCTGGATCACGGTCTTGATGTCGTCAAAGACCTGCTCACCCCACCATGTCACAGCCATGTGGAAGGAATAGTCGCAATTGGCGCGGGTCGACTTGTTGTCCCAGCGTTTCAGCGCGTCCAGCAGGCTCTCGCCCGGATTGGGCAGTGCAAAATCCACCACCATGGTGGTGCCGCCCGCGAGCCCGGCACGGGTGCCGCTCTCAAAATCATCCGAAGAATAGGTGCCCATAAAGGGCATCTCCAGATGGGTATGCGGATCGATCCCGCCCGGCATTACAAAACAGCCGGTGGCGTCCAGTTCCTCATCGCCTTTGAGGCTCTGGCCGATCTGGGTTATCATCCCGTTTTCGATCAGCACATCGGCCTTGTAGGTCAGATCGGCGGTCACGATGGTGCCGTTTCTGATGACTTTACTCATGACTATAACTCCCTGAATCGGGGCGTATTTTTACGCCTCCATATATTCTCGAAGAACAAGTTCCCTTGCTCATCTGGCCGGAAATATCCCGGGGGTCTGGGGGCTGGCCCCCAGCTACGAAACGATTTCCGCTGTCTCGACCACCGCATGGAACAGCACATTGCCGCCGGCTTCCGCCCATTCCTTGCTGATCTCCTCGGCCTCGTTGTGGCTCAGACCATCAACGCAGGGGCACATCACCATCGCGGTCGGCGCAACCCCGTTGATCCAGCAGGCATCGTGGCCCGCGCCGGAGATGATATCGAGATGCGAATACCCCAGCCGCTCTGCCGCACTGCGCACAGCAGTGACACAGCCCGCGTCAAAGGTAACGGGATCAAAGCCGCCCACCTTCTCGAACGCGATTTCAACGCCCATCGCCTCGGCAATCCGGGTGCCCTTTTCGCGCAGCTGATTTTCCATGTCGGTGATCACGTCCAGCTCGGGGCTGCGGAAATCAACGGTGAAAACCACCCTGCCCGGGATCACATTGCGCGAGTTTGGATAGACGTCGATATGGCCCGCTGCCCCGACAGCATGCGGCGCGTGGCCCCAGGCGATTTCATCCACGGTTTCCAGAATCCGCGCCATCGCCAGCCCGGCATTGCGGCGCATCGGCATCGGGGTGGAGCCGGTATGCGCGTCCTTGCCAGTCACCGTCACCTGGGTCCAGCTGAGGCCTTGGCCGTGGGTCACCACGCCGATGTCCTTGCCTTCGGCTTCCAGGATCGGTCCCTGTTCGATGTGCAGTTCAAAGAAGGCGTGCATTTTACGGGCGCCGGTTTCCTCTTCGCCGCGCCAGCCGATGCGTTTCAGCTCATCCCCGAATGTCTTGCCCTCGGCATCTTCGCGGCCGTATGCCCAGTCCTGCGTGTGAATGCCCGCAAACACGCCGGAGGACAGCATCGCCGGCGCATAGCGGGTGCCTTCCTCATTGGTGAAATTGGTGGCCACGATCGGATGCTTGGTCTTGATGTTCATGTCATTCAGTGAGCGGATCAGCTCCAGCCCGGCCAGCACCCCCAGCACCCCGTCATATTTGCCGCCCGTCGGCTGGGTGTCCAGATGCGAGCCCACATAGACCGGCAGGGCATCCGGATCGGTGCCCTCCCTGCGGGCAAACATATTGCCCATCTGATCCAGCCCCATGGTGCAGCCGGCATCCTCGCACCACTTCTGGAACAGAGCGCGGCCCTCGCCATCTTCGTCTGTCAGCGTCTGGCGGTTGTTGCCGCCTGCGACACCGGGACCGATCTGGGCCATTTCCATCAGGCTGTCCCACAAACGGTCGCCATTGATCTTCAGATTCTGTCCAAGCGACGTCATCTCAGCTTCCTTCCCTGTGCGCCCGTCTTTGCAGGCTTCAATCGGCTTTGCGCCGTTTAGGTGGCTTTGAGTGCTGGCCGGTTCAGAGCGCCGGTTCTCTCGATTCCGGGCAATGATTTGACCAACTGGTCAAACTCACGCTATCACGGGTTCACTATCAGTCAAGAAATTGCCGCACAGCCCTTGAAAAAATCAGCTCTTTTGCCGGAAACAGGTGAAATTCCGCGCTTCAGCTGGCAGAAGGCGGCAGAAACAGACAGGGACGGACATGCCTGCAGACCGCGCGCCAACCCGAATTCAAAAAAAGAATCGCGCCGCCATTCTGGAGGCCGCGCTGGATGTGTTTTCCAGCCACGGTTTCCGAGGCTCCACCGTGGACCAGATCGCCAAAGCGGCAGGACTCAGCAAGCCGAACCTGCTGTATTACTTCCCATCCAAGGAAGCGATTTTCAACGAACTGATGGCCGGGCTGCTGGACACCTGGCTGGACCCTCTGCGGGCATTGGACCCCGACGGCGAGCCGCTGGAGGAGATCCTCGCCTATGTGCAGCGCAAGCTGCAGATGAGCCGGGATTTTCCGCGTGAAAGCCGGCTTTACGCCAATGAGATCGTACAGGGGGCGCCGCGGCTGCATGATGTGATCGCCAGCGACCTGAACGGGCTGGTGGAGGAAAAGGCACAGCTTTTGCAAGGCTGGATGGATGCCGGCCGGATCAACCGCGCGCATCCCAAACATCTGTTGTTTTCGATCTGGTCGCTGACCCAGCATTACGCGGATTTCGATGCCCAAGTACGCACTTTGATGGGGGACGAAGATCCTTTCGATGCAGCGCCTCTATACCTGGAAACCTTGTACCGGCGGATGCTTACACCGCGAAGCTAACCCCAAGCTTGCCAAAGGCAGCAAAGCGCTCCCGCCCCCTGCAGTAACCATCAGCCTTGCTGATGCATACTGAACGGTGTTGGGCCCGGCACCGCGCCTTGCGCGGTGCCGGGCCCAACGGGAGGAGCGCCTCCGGCAGGAGGCCGACGACGGGCGGGAGGACACCCGGGGCCGGCCCAGACGGTGGATTATTCCGCAGCCGTGGCTGCCGGGTTGTTCGGATGTGTTGTCCAGTTGGCGTACTCGTCCGAGACCACCTCCCCGGTGCGCTCGTCAATCTGCCCCGCGGCCACTTCTTCCATGGTGATGCAGCCTTCAACCGGGCAGACATTCACACAAAGATTGCAGGCGACGCATTCGTCGTCCTTCACCGTGAACACCCGGTCCTCGCTCATCGCAATCGCTTGATGCGAGGTGTCCTCGCAGGCTGCAAAACAGCGGCCGCATTTGATGCAATCGTCCTGATTGATCTTGGCCTTGGCCACAAAGTTCAGGTCGAGATACTGCCAGTCGGTCACATTCGGAACCGCCATGCCGATGAAGTCCTGGGTCGAGGTGTAACCCTTCTCGTCCATCCAGGCGGACAGGCCCGAGATCATCTCCTTGACCACATTGAAGCCATAGGTCATCGCCGCAGTGCAAACCTGCACGTTGCCGGCCCCCATCGCCATGAACTCAGCTGCATCGCGCCAAGTGGTAACGCCGCCAATCGCCGAAATCGGCAGGTCGCGGGTTTGCGCATCACGGGCAATCTCTGCCACCATGTTCAGCGCAATCGGTTTCACCGCCGGGCCGCAATAGCCGCCATGGGTGCCCTTACCGCCAATGGTCGGCTCCGGCGCCATGCTGTCGAGATCGACCGAAGTGATCGAATTGATGGTGTTGATCAGGCTGACCGCATCGGCATTGCCCGCATTTGCCGCCCGCGCCGGCTGGCGGATGTCTGCGATATTCGGGGTCAGCTTTACGATGACAGGTTTAGAGTAGTATTTCTTGCACCACTCGGTGACCATCTGGATGTATTCCGGCACTTGCCCCACGGCAGAGCCCATGCCGCGTTCCGCCATGCCGTGCGGACAGCCGAAGTTCAGCTCGATCCCGTCGGCCCCTGTGGCCTCGACCAGCGGCAGGATGTCTTTCCAGGCCTGCTCCTCGCAGGGCACCATGATCGAGACGATGATGGCGCGGTCCGGATAGTCCTTCTTAACCCTGGTGATTTCCTCAAGGTTGGTCTGCAGGGGCCGGTCAGTGATCAGCTCGATGTTGTTGAGTCCCAGCAGGCGGCGGTCGGCGCCCCAGATGGCGCCATATCGCGGGCCGTTCACATTGACCACCGGCGGGCCTTCTGACCCAAGGGTCTTCCAGACCACGCCGCCCCAGCCGGCCTCGAATGCGCGGCGGACGTTGTATTCCTTGTCGGTCGGCGGCGCAGAGGCCAGCCAGAACGGGTTGGGGGATTTGATCCCCAGAAATTCTGTTGTCAGATCAGCCATTTGATCTCTCCTCTTCAGGCTAGCTCGGAACGGTCTCCCGGTCCTGACTGGCTCAGCCCATCAGGCTGGAGTGAATGTCCATTGCAGCGTCGCGGCCTTCGGCCACGGCAGTCACGGTGAGGTCCTCGCCGCCAGAAGCACAGTCGCCGCCGGCCCAGACCCCGGCCATCGAAGTGCGGCCCGTGTCACTAACCTTGATCTTGCGGCCCTCAAGCTCCAGCGCATCGGGCTGGCCCTCCAGCGTCTGGCCGATGGCCTTGAACACCTGATCCGCGGCCAGCCGCACGGTCTCGCCAGTGCCGGCGACCTTGCCGTCCGTGACTTGAGTATACTCCAATTCGATCTCAGCCGCTGCGCCATTGCCATGCACCGCCTTGGGCATCACATTGAACATCAGCTTGACGCCTTTTGAAGCCGCCAGATCCTGCTCGAACCGGCTGGCACCCATATCCTCGCGCCCGCGGCGATAGGCTATGGTGACGTTTTCGGCGCCCAGCAGTTTCGATTGCACAGCGGCGTCCACCGCAGTCATGCCGCCGCCGATCACCACCACATTGCGGCCCACGGGCAGCGCGGTCAGATCCTCCTCTTGGCGCAGCTCGGCAATGAATTCCACCGCGTCGCGGACGCCGTCCTTGTCCTCACCCGGTGCGCGCAGGGCGTTGACCCCGGCCAGGCCAATCGACAGGAACACCGCATCATAGCCGGACGTCAGCCCGTCCAGTGACAATTCCGCGCCCAGCTTCTTGCCGTAATCCATTGTAATGCCGCCGATTTGCAGCAGCCAATCAACCTCGCGCGCAGCAAAATCGTTGGTGGACTTATAGGCCGCGATGCCGAATTCGTTCAGGCCGCCCGCCTTGGACTTGGCATCGTAAAGAACAACGTCATGGCCCAGCATGGCCAGCCGGTGTGCCGCCGAGAGACCCGCAGGCCCTGCACCGACAACGGCAACCGTCTTGCCGGTCGCCTCGGCGCGGGTGAAGGGATGCCCCCCCATCTCCATCAGCGTGTCGGTGGCATAACGCTGCAGGCGGCCGATCTCGACCGGCTTGCCCTCAGCAGTTTCGCGCACACAGACCTCTTCACACAATGTCTCTGTCGGACAGACCCGGGCGCACATGCCGCCGAGGATGTTCTGCTCCAGAATGGTGCGGGCGGCACTTTCAGGGTGGCCTGCCTGGATCTCCCGGATGAACTGGGGAATGTCGATGGATGTAGGACATGCGGTCATGCAGGGCGCGTCATAGCAGAAATAGCAGCGATCTGCCGCTACGGCTGCCTCATGCGCGTCATAGGCTGGGTGCAGGTCCGAGAAATTCTCGGCGATCCCGGCGGCGTCCAATCGCGCAGCCTGAATGCCGGATGCCTGATGGCTGGTCGCCATTGGGTGTCTCCCTGATTATTACATTCTTCTTGCCTATTAGACTGCCACAGTCTGATTTTTTATCAACTGGTAAAATTTTTACTTGGCGAAAAAAAATGCCGCTCCTGCAGGAACGGCATTCAAAGATTTGATTTCAGGGCAAAAACGCGATGCCGGTCTAGGCAGTCATTTGCGCAAGATGGCCGGTTTTCACCCAGACATGTGCACCTTCAGCGCCAGCCGTGGCCTCGAAACGGCAGCCCGGCGGCAGCCGAAGCCAGTCCCAGCGCGTGAACGCTTCATCGTTTTCGTTAAAGCTGCCATGCACCACAAATACCTCCACGCCGCCAGGGGCTTCCAGGCTGATCGCCTGCCCCGGCGCCCAGATTTGCAAGGCCACCGTTTCAACACTGTCCTGGAACAGCTCTTGATGCGCTGCATTGCCGGAGATGCGGGTTTTCACTTCGGTTCGATCAGCTGGATCGAACTGGTGCAGCTTCACCAGGATGATCGCCCCCTCTGCCGCAGCAGGCGTGTGGCTGGTGGTGGGCGGGTTCCGGATGTAGGAGCCTTCGGGGAAGTCCCCGTGTTCGTCCTGGAACACGCCGTCCAGCACCAAAAACTCCTCGCCGCCATCATGCACATGCGGTGCAAAGGCAGACTCCGGTGCAAACCTGACGATGGTGGTGGCGCGGGCCACCTCCTCGCCAATGCGGTCCAGCATCTTGCGCTCCACCCCAGGCGCCGGGCTTGCCACCCAAGGTGTTTCATCAAAATGCACCGCTGCGCGTTTGGTGAAATCGGCGTTGATCCGCATGTCGCTCTCCCTTGGCTCCGCGCCTTGGAATGTGGCGTCCGGCACGGTCCATGGGAAGAGCGCTCACGAAACCGTGCGGCACCTCACGTCAAACGGGCAGTACCGCCGTGGCTTCGATTTCCACCTTGGCCTTATCCTCGACCAGAGCGGAAACAACCACCATGGTCATCGCCGGAAAGTGATAGCCCATCACCGCACGGTAGGCTTTTCCGACTTCTGCTTGATGGGCGAGATATTCGGCCTTGTCGGTCACAAACCAAGTGAGCCGGGCAATATCCTGCGCGGATCCGCCAGCGGCTTCGACCACCTCCAGAATATTTTGCAGCGCTTGGCTCATCTGACCAATAAAATCCTGCGCCTCAAACACCTGATCCGCGGTCCAGCCGATCTGGCCGCCGACAAACAGCAGCTTGCCTTCGGCCACCATGCCGTTGGCATAACCTTTGGCGGGCTTCCACCCTTCGGGATGCACGCTGATGGCTGGCATGACGGGGCTCCTTTGCTGATGCGGCCTGTCAGCGACCATACCGTTGCCGCAGCATTTATTTCAAGCTTAAAACTTATCACGCTGAGGTTCATCATCTGGAGGTCACTGGCCGCACGGGCGCACGCCCGCACAGCCAAGGTCCCATTTAGAGCAGCACGCCGTAATCTTCCTGTGCAAGCTGAGGGGCCGCCGCTGCATCCGCCTCATCAAGGCCGCCGACCAGGATGGTCACCGTCGTCTCGGAAGTGCCGCCCTGCCCATCGGAGATCGTAAGGTAAAGCTGTCTTCCAGCACCTCGCCCTCAGAGAGCGATTGGATACCGCCGGCAGCGGCCGGAACGTAAAACAGGGTATCAGTTTCCACATCATAGGACACCACAGCACCGTTTTCACTGGAACTGGAAGCAAGGACAAACGTCAGAGCATCTGCATCCGGATCGCTGTCATTGGCCAGCAGATCAAGCACTGCAATTTCAGCAACTTCATCTTTAAAACTATAAGGCAGTTCGACGAGGGAGCCATCGCCTTCGAACACACGGTATTTTACCGTGTCACCACTATGGTTATCCCCCCAGGTGATGATGAACCGTCCACCCTCAAGTGCCTCGATTTCGTAGTAGCTTTGTGTATCCTTGGTTTGCTGGTTGACCACGAATTCATCACCTTGCGGTTCGCCTTCTGAACTGAATACCCGCGTGTTACGATGTAGGTGAAGCTGTCCTCTAGGACCTCCCCCTCTTTCAGGCCTTGCAGCAGGTCATCGGCGTTGTAGGTGATGAGGCCGCCGTCGAATGCCACCCGAAGACCGCCGGCGCTCACGCCATCAACGCGAACGCGGGAGGCATCGGCAAGCAGTCTCCGTCGTTCTCCAGCAGTGTTTCCAGCGATACTGCAAGCGGACCTTCACCTTCTGCCGTGATCTGATCATCCTGAAGCTGCAATCCGGCTGGCGCATTCAAATCGAGGACAAGCCCGTCTTCTTCAAACAAAAGCGCCTCGACCCCAAGGAGCGTGTCAGTTCCCTGTTCCCCCTCGACGCCCGTGCGCGATGTGATGTAAGCTTTGCCGCGGCCGCCGTTGTAGCGGCTCAGATCAAGGTCATAATCCTGAAAGCTTCCACTCAGCACCACGGTGTCATAGCCGCGCCCGGCGTTGACGTAGTCATCGCCCGCGCCGCTGCTGATCCGGTCATCCCCGTCGCCGGTCTAGATGCGGTCATTGCCACCGCCGGTAGAAATCTCATTGCCGCCGTTCCCGGTTTTGGTGCTGTCGGCGCCGTCCTCGGTTTCAATTGCATTTTGCCCGTGTCCAGCCTTGATCTTGTTGTGCCGCCAAGTGACGTGATCGTGTTGTTGCCGTCTCCAAGCTGGATTGCATCCTTGCCGGCGCCAGTCTGAACCGTGTTGTTGCCGTGACCCGCTTTGACCGCATTGTCACCGCCGCCAGCGTCTATTTTGTTGTTGCCGGCCCCGGCATCAATTCTGTTATTCCATCCCCGGCAAGGATCTTGTTATGGTCTGCGCCCGCCAGAATAACATAATGCTCGTCGTCCGCCAGAATCCGGTCACCCCTGCTGGTGCCGGTAATGCTCTTTGTGCTGTTCATAATCCCACTCTGAAGCCACCCGGCTGTGACGCTATCCGGCCAGCCCTTTCGAGAGTGTTAAGGATAAATGATCAATTCTATACAACCAAGGACTGCAAGCCGGTAATTGAAATGGAAAATCGATCCAAAGAAGGGTCGCCCGTGCTCAGATACTTGTCTTCTTAAAGATCGCTTCGGGAATGTTACAGATAATCAGCATGATCAGCTGCCAAACAGGCCGCACGTACACAACATTCCGGCCTTTGGATGCGGCGGCGGTAATGGCATTTGCCACCTCTTCAGGCTGAGCGGTCAGTTTGGCCGGCAAGTCCATGCCTTCGGTCATTTGCGTGGCGACAAACCCGGGCAGCACGGTGACAACATGAACGCCCTTGCGGGCCAGCCTGTTTCGAAGCCCGGACAAAAAAGCGGTAAAGCCGGCCTTGGCCGCCCCATAGACATAATTGGATGCTCTGCCGCGCTCGCCTGCGACTGAACTGATCCCCACCAGCGTACCGGTGCCGCGCTGCTCAAAACGGTTGGCGAGAACCGCCAGAATGCTTGCCGGCCCCTCGAAATTGCTGCGCAGCACCTGGGCTGCTTGCAGGGGCGTCTGTTCGCTTTCCGCCTGATCGCCCATGTAACCGACAGCGCAAACGGCTATGCCCGGCAGCTCAGGCAGTGCATCAGCAAAACCCTCGTGATCTTCCAGCGCCAGCGCATCGAAATCATGCAGGCTCACCGGCACGCCATGGCGCAGCTCAAGATCCGTTTTTTCAGCCCCGAGCGTGTCTGCCCGGCGGGCGGCCAACTGCACAGGATGCCCTTGTGCGGCAAAAGCATGGGCCACGGCCAGGCCGATGTCCGAACGGGCGCCAAGGATCAGAACAGGGGGTTTGGTCATAGCGAAAGCCTTTGCGATTGTGCGGACTGAAAAGACGGGTGCAGCCCGGAAGATTGCCGCATTCCGGTGAAGCCCGCAGCCCTGGGGTCCGCCGTTCGCAAGGTATCCGCGTGCATCCGGCTGTCCTTGGCCAGGTAAAACCGGCCGCCATGGGCGATGGTGATCCGGTCCAGGTCCTCCATCAGCGCCAGGCTGCGGGGGTTGACAGGGAAATCCAGCGCCAGTGTGTAGCCTTCCATTGGAAAGGAGAACGGGCTGTCCTGCGGTCCCAGCCGCTTGAGCACCGCCAGGAAAGAGCCCTGCCCGGCGGCCGAGATCGCCTGCAGCAACCCGCGCAGGCCGCGCCGGGCGCTGTCGAGCGGAAGCACGCATTGAAACTGGGCAAAACCCTTGCGCCCGTAAATCCGGTTCCAGCCAAGCAATGCATCGAGCGGGAAAAAGTAGCGGTTCCAGTCGGCAATCAACATCCCGGCCTTACGGGCGCCTGCCCAGTAGTAGGCGGAATTGAAGGCACGGACACTGAAGCGGTTCAGAAAAAATGAAGGGAACACCGGCGGCACCTGCCGGGTCTTTGCACTGGCGATGGCATAGGGGGTGGCCGCCTGTTGCGCGCTCAGGTCCTGTAACTCCGCATGTTCGCCCAGCATAACCAGCGAGCGGCCCAGCGTGCTGCCTTCCGACAGGCAATCGATCCATGCCACCGAATAGGTTGCGCTGGCCGACCGCTCGAAGAGTTCGATCGCGGCATCCAGATTTGCAGCCGGCTGTGTCTGCTGCCGGATCCAGGCCGACGGCACCGCCCGCAGCCTGATCGCGGCCCTGACAATGATCCCGGTGAGCCCCATGCCGCCAGCAGTCCAGCCGAACAATTCGCTGTTCTCCTGCGCCGAACAACGGCGCAGCGTGCCGTCTGGCCCCATGACATCCACCCAGTCCAGGCAATTGCGGAAACTGCCCTCCTTATGGTGGTTCTTACCATGCACATCCGCCGCGATCGCTCCGCCAAGGGTCACAAACTTGGTGCCCGGCACCACTGCCGGAAACCAGCCGCACGGCAGGAAGGCCGAGATGATATCGCCCAGCAACACCCCGCTTTCAGCAACCAATTGCCCGGTTTCTGCGTCAAACGAGATCATCCGGTTGAAATGCCGCATGTGCAATGTCGCCGGCAGGCCGATAGCGCTGTCGCCATAAGCGCGGCCATTGCCGCGGGCGATGACCGAGGAGTTACCGGAGATCAGGGTTTGCAGCTCTGCCTCGTTGCGGGGGGCCAGAAGCTGTGCCCGGGCCACCGGGTAATTGCCCCAGCCTGACAGCATTATCATTCCGCCTCCCTCTCGCTTCTGGTGAACACAAAATGCCGGTCCAGCTGGTATTTCACCGTATAGCCGACCACCAGCCCGAGAATAGCCCCGGCCTCGCGCGCGGCATCCGTGCCCCAAGTAATCCAGAACAGCGTTTCCGTGATCCAGAACACTGCTGTGGTTGCGACCCCCATCAAGGCATACAGCGAAAATGTCCGCCCCTGATGCTTGAGGCCGCTATGCTGATCAAAAAAGATCCAACGCTTATCCAGCAGGTATTTCACAACCAGCCCAGCAAGGGTGCCCGCCACCATGGCGGCGGTGAAATGTGCAGCACCTTCCCCCAATTGCAGGACCGCACGCTGGGTGGCGAGGTTGACCGCCGTGGCAACAACCGCAAAGACGGTGTAGCGGACCAGAAGCTGCTGCAAGGTCATGGCATACTGCTCCAGACTGCAACCACCAGCAGCGTCACAGCGCCCGGCAGAAGCGCGGCCCGCCCCTGAAAGCGCGCACTTGCCGAGGTGAACGGGCTCTTCCAATCCCGCCCGAAGGAGGACCAGAAGCTTTCATACAGGATGTTGCTGCGCCGCAGCGTGCCATCCAAATCGGCGGCAAGCATACCGGGCTGGCCGGCCATAAGCGATGAATCTGTCGTCAAATGAAATCAACCGAAGGATGCTTTTACTTCCGGTTCGATTTGTATCAGCACCATCACTTTTTGGCTAGGAGTCAAACTGCCCGCTGCCTGGCCCGCCTTGCCCGCCGGAACGCGCAGGGAATTTCAAACTGCGCCGGAATAACCTATAAGAGCATAAAAAAACATTGAGGACGGGCATGACATTTCATTCGAATCCTTCCGCCAAGCCGACCGCACGTGCATCAGACAGCGCTGCGCTGCTGCGTGAGACAGCGCTGTTTGCGCTGGCGGCAGCTGTCATCATCCTGGCCTCCAGGCTGCTGGCAGCCGGCCTGCTCGACATTCGTCCCGATCCCATTCACTTGGACGGTTCCTACCAGCACCTCCCGGCGCAGCAGTTGCACGACGGGTTGCTGGATGCCCTGCTCACCCTGCACTCCCAGCCTCCGTTCTGGAATTTTCTGCTGGGGATCACCGCCAAGGCCTGCGGCGCGCAAAGCGAATGCATGATCCAGCTGATCTGGAACAGCCACCTGGTGCTGAGCGTGCTGACCGCCGCCTGCATGTTTGCGGCTCTGCGCCTGATGGCGCAATCGCGACGCCTGGCCTGGCTGCTGCCCCTGGCCTATATCCTGTCGCCCGCCGTGTTCTATTATGAGAACTTCATTCTCTATGCGCATTTCACCTCAGCGCTATTTGCCCTGTCCTGCCTGTGCGCCCTGCTGTTTCTGAGGACGCAAAGGACGCTCTATTTCCTGCAATTCTGCGCCTGCCTTGCGGTGCTGTCGCTGACCTGGACGCTGTTCCACCCGATCTACATCCTGCTGGTGGCCGGGCTGCTGCTGTTCAAGACCGCAGCGAACCCTGCCCGTTTGATCATCCTGGCCCTGGCGCTGGTTGTTACGCTGCTGCCGTCGGTGAAGAACAAGGCGGTGTTCGGCATCTTCAGCTCCGGCAGCTGGCTTGGCCTCAATGCGTCGCAAACCGCGCCTGAGCCGGTCGAAGGCTGCTCATTCAAAACATTTGCCGAAGTCCACGGGCTGATCGGCCAGCATACCGGCACAGCGCTGAATGATCCGCGGATGATCCCCTATTCCAAGACCTGCCTGAAGAAATCGATCGAGGTCATCGCGGCCAGCCCGGTGCAATATGCGGCCGGCGTCGCGGTGCGGGCTTCCACCAGCCTGTCGCTGTGGCCGAACGAATATTTTTACCCGCCACTGAACTGGGACCGTTTCCCAAAGCTCCCCGACACCAAGCGGGTGCTGACGGCGGACAATAAGATCATAATCGATCCCAGCCTGTCCCGCTTCCTGACCCTGGCGCTGAACCTGTTCGCGCTGATCGCGCTGGCGGAACTTGCCCGCCGGGATCACGACCGCGCGCGCCGGGCCTTCTTTCAGGTAATGCTGCTGTCGGCGGTGCTGTTCTTGGGCGTGGCCCATGCGGTGAACGGGCCGGAACAGGAGCGTATGAGATACACGCTGCACCCGTTGTTCTGGGGGCTTTATGCGGTGGTGTTCCAAGAGGCTGGCCGGCGTGTGCGACGGCTGGCCCGGCGCTCCCGGATGAACCCCTTGCCAGAGACTGGCAGCTCGCAATAGGCCCGAAGGCTCAGCATCAGCAGGCTGGTGCCGCAAGCGGGCAAACCCCTCCGGCACCAGCGGAAACTCACGCGGGACCGCGGCCCCGCAGGGCTTACATGCCCAGGGCTTCCTTATACATTTCCAGCACCGCTTCTTCTTCGTCGATGTCGTTCTGATCGCGCTTTCGCAGGGCTATGATCTTACGCATGACCTTGGTGTCATAGCCGCGTGCTTTGGCTTCAGCCATCACTTCTTTCTGCTGTTCGGCGATGGTCTTCTTTTCTTCGTCCAAACGCTCGAACCGTTCGATGAACTGGCGCAGTTCGCCAGCGGTCACACGGTAGTTTTCGCTTTTTTCGTCTTCGGTGATATCCATCTGCGGCTCCGTCGGCACATGCTGTCAATTGCTGTCGGAGCAAGGGGATAGCGCCCCGCCCGCTGCGCCGCAAGCAAGGAAAACCGCAGAGGCCCGCCAAGCGGCAAAAACCGGCGCCCGCCCCCTCGCAGCTTGCGCACAAAGCCGGGATCGGCTAGGCGCGGCGCAGCGCGAAAACCGCAGGAGCACGCAAATGTTCGAACTCATCGTCTGGGCCGGAGCCGCCTTGTCCATCGCCGGTCTGCTGGGCCTGGTCTGGTGCATTGTCCGCGTCGCGCGCGCGCGACGCCAAAAACTGGACGACGAAGCCCTGCGTGCAGTAGTGCAATCGGTGCTGCCCTACAATCTGGGCGCCCTGTTGCTGTCAGTTCTGGGGCTGATGCTGGTTATGACGGGCATTTTCCTGGGCTGAAGCCTGGGACGCCCTGCCTGACAGACCGGCTAGACCGGCATATTGTCAAACATCTCCTCCACCGCCTCTTCGCACAGTGCGGCCTCCAACCGGCGGAACCGGCCTGGCACCGCAGCACCCGTCTTGCGCATGTGATCCAGCAACCGGATGAACTCAGGCCGCATGGCAAGCCGGGCGGTTCCGGTCTCTCCAAGAATCCGGGTTTCCAGATTCTCGACGGTGTGCAGCAGATCTTCTTGTGTCATTGGCAGTCCTCCCTGGATCATGATGAGGTTATGCTGGTATTTCACAACAGCCGCGTGAAGGCCCGCAGAATTTAGGCACACGACCGCCTATTTGTGCAAATTTACCGGCCGGTTGATGATTTTGCAGGTGTCACCCGCGCCTGCCAAGCATACTGCAGCGCAACATTGCCCTGCCTTGACACGGGTCAACTGGCTGCGATGATTTCAACGGAGCCATCGGTCTGCGCACCGGCGTCCTTGAAACACATTCTCTAATCAATATATGATTATCCAATATCAAGGGAGAGCAACAGATGACCCCCGCCGTCAAGGCCTTCTTCGACGAAGCCACTAACACCGTTTCTTATGTGGTGCGTGAACCTGAGGGCTCCGCCTGTGCCATTATCGACTCTGTGCTGGACTACGACCAGGCGGCCGGGCGCACCGGCACGGCATCAGCGGATGCCATCATTGCCTGGATCAAGAAGGAAGGCCTGCGGACAGAGTGGATCCTGGAAAGCCATGTGCATGCCGACCATCTGTCTGCCGCGCCTTATCTGCAAGACCGGCTGGGCGGCAAAATCGGCATTGGTGCCCAGATTACCGTGATTCAGGACACCTTCGGCAGAATCTTTAATGAAGGCACCGAATTTCAGCGCGACGGCAGCCAGTTCGACCGCCTGTACCGTGAAGGCGATGTATTCATGATCGGCCAGATGCGCGGCGAAGTGCTGCACACGCCGGGCCACACGCCCGCCTGCCTGACCTATGTGATCGGGGACGCGGCCTTTGTCGGCGATACGCTGTTCATGCCTGATTTCGGCACCGCCCGCTGTGACTTTCCCGGCGGGTCTTCAACCGATTTATATAATTCGATCCAAAAAATCCTGGCGCTGCCTGACAACACCCGCATCTTTGTCGGCCATGATTACAAGGCACCGGGCCGCGATGATTACGCCTGGGAAACCACCGTAGGCGAACAGAAGGCGCTGAACGTGCATATAGGCGAAGGGCGCAGCATCGAGGAATTCACCCGAATGCGCGACGCCCGTGATGCGACCTTGGGCATGCCGCGTCTGATCCTGCCGTCGCTGCAGGTGAATATGCGCGCGGGCCAGATGCCGGAACCGGATGATCAGGGCGATGTCTTTCTGAAAATCCCGGTCAACAAGATCTGACCGGAACAGGCGGAAGATGATCATGGAAACGGATTGGATTTGGGGCCTGGGCGGCGGCCTGCTGATAGGGCTTGGCGGTGCGGTTTACCTGTTGGGCAACGGCCGGATCATGGGTGCCAGCGGTATCCTGGGCGGGCTGCTGGATGGCAGCGGCCGAAACACTGCGGTTGAGCGGACCGCTTTCATTGCCGGGGTGATTGCGATGCCGCTGCTGATTGGCCTGCTGGCGGGGGCTGCCCCGGAGACCCATGTCACCTCCAATGCCGCACTGCTGATCCTTGCCGGGCTGCTGGTGGGGCTGGGCACCCGCGTGGCCAACGGCTGCACCTCGGGTCATGGGGTCTGCGGCATCTCCCGGCTGTCCTTGCGGGGCATCACGGCAACTGGGATCTACATGCTGGCCGGTATTCTGACACTGGCGATCCTGCGCCAAATCCCGGGGATGATTTGATGCTGCGGATTTTTCTGGCGCTGGTTGCAGGCAGCCTGTTTGGCACAGGTCTGATGCTGTCAGGCATGACAGACACCGCCAAAGTACTGGGCTGGCTGGATATCTTTGGCAGTTGGGACCCAACCCTTGCCTTTGTGATGGGCGGCGCGCTGCTGCCAATGGCCTTGGCTTGGCGGCTGATAGAGGGGCGCAAGCCCGCGGCCGGCGGCAGCTTCCCTGCACCGCCGCAAACAGAGCTGGACCGGCGGCTGATCATGGGCTCTGTTCTGTTTGGCGCGGGCTGGGGCCTGGCGGGGCTTTGCCCTGGCCCCGCAATGGCCTCGCTCAGCTATAACGGCTGGCAGGGCGCGCTGTTCCTGGCGGCGATGGCCTGCGGCATGATGGCCGCGCCCTGGCTCAGCCGGCATCTGGACCGGCGCGCTGCAAACGCGTAAAGACTCAGGATATGGATGCACGCGTAATCACCCCCCGCTATTCGGTCTCGCCGCAGATCTCGGCTGAGGACCTGCCCGCCATTGCCGGCGCCGGCTTCAAGACAGTGATCTGCAACCGGCCCGACGCGGAAGTGCCGCCCAGCCATCAGGCAGAGGCGATCCGCGCAGCCGCCGAAGCCGCCGGGCTGCGGTTCGAGGTTCTGCCGCTCACCCATCAGACCATGACACCCGAGAACGCAGCCCGCCAGCGGGCGCTGTATGAAAGCTGCGAAGGCCCGGTATTGGCCTATTGCGCGTCCGGCACCCGCTGTTCGGTGGTCTGGGCGCTCAGCCAGGCCTGCGATATGTGCGCCGACGACATTCTGCAAAAAACCGCGGCTGCCGGCTATCAGCTGGACGGGTTGCGGCCAGCACTGGATTCGCTTGCTGACAATTAATCCTGTGAAAATACTGCCTGCGTGAAACAGTGCAGGCAGCAGCCAAGCCGTTGGCCAGCGCAGGAAACCCGTATCCCGCCAATTCTGATCATCCCTGGGCGCAGCACCGTACTTCAACGGCACTAGGAACCTGCCCTGGATAGTTGTGCAGGCTGCCTACGGTCTGAAACGGCTAAGAGGGTATGGCTGCTCGCGGCGCTTCGCGGCAAAGGTCCTAGGTTCCAGGGCGGATTGGTGGCCGCGCACAGCGCTGAGAACATAATAGATCAGTTGTTTCCTGGCAGTGCGCCGTCCAGCCCGGCCAATTGCGAGATTTCTGCCGCCGCATCCCCTGGTTCAAAATCCCCCAAGTCGACCGCAGGAAGATCAGGCAAGTCAGGCAACCCGCCGTCCAGCCCATCCATGCCCAATGCGCCATCGTCGCCGAGACCTGGCAAGTCCATTGCGCCCATTCCACCCATAGCGTCATCCAAGCCGCCCATGCCGCCGTCAAAACCGCCGTCACCCAGTGCGGGAAGCCCATCGCCGTCCATACCAAAACCGCCGCCGCCCAGTCCCGGTGCCGCTTCCAATGCAGGCAAGCCCGCGTCCTCCATCGGGTCCTGCAGGCCCTGCGCGGCAATTCCCATATCGAGTGCGGGAGGTCCGCCGCCCATCAGATCGGTGCCTGCCCCGTCGGAGAACCCCATTCCGTCTGCCCCGGTATCGCCTGCCAGCCTGGCCCCGGACTGATTCAGCCGGACCGCACGCGCCCCGTTCATTTGGCCCAGGCGTCCCTGCGCAATCGACTGACCGCCAATGGTCAGCAGGTCGGTTTCATACAGATAGGCGGAATCCAGCGGCAGCGAATCGCCGACCTTGAGGCCGGCAAAATCCCTCAAAGGCACCCGCATCTTGCACAAAACAGCCGACAGCTCCGCCCGGATTGCCCCCAGGTTGCGGCCCAGAGATGGACCTTGCGCACCGTTTCCCTGGCCGTCCTGCAGCTCTTCGGCAGTGGGTTCCGGAAGAATCAGCTTCATCACGCCCTGCATGGCGCCGCAGGCCAGGTCCAGGTTCAGCTCGATCACCCGGTAATCCTCAGCCTCCATGCCCAGCACCAGGCTGCGCACATTTTCAACCTGCGCGCCAAAGCGGTAACCGGTGAAGATTGTCTGGTCCGCGTGCCCGTCCAGCATCGCGAACACTTTGGCAAAGGTGCGCTCCAGAAACTCTGCCGTCATGGCTGCATCTGTCGGGGTATAGTGACGCTCGTCCGGTGCTTTGCCCATCACCGTGCCGATGGTCTGCTGCTGGATCAGCGCAGTCACCGTGGCCGCATCCATGCTGGCCGCACCCATTCTGCCATGCGGGCAGTCCAGCACCACCAGAAGATCCTTATCGGACAGCTGGTCAGCCAAATCTTCGGGAATGCGGTTGGATTGCCGGGCAGCCAGAACTGCCACCGGCAGACCGCACAGGTCCGCAGCCGCCCGCGCAACCGACCGGCGCAAAGCCTTCAGCGTCAGGGAGCTGGCAAGCGCCCCAACGCCTTCCTTTGTCGCTGCCAGCTTGCGTGCAAGCACACCCTGCTTGCCGCTGCCTGCCTCTGCTGCTTCTATTTCAGACATAGGCTGTTTAACCTGCCCCTTGCACGTCCCGTTTCCACGGTTTTACCCGAAAGGAGGTTAACAACTCCTGTACTTCAGGCCAGGTTACGCAGCCTTTTCGCCTGCCGCGGGTAAGGAAACCCGGAATGCGCCGCCGCCGTGCCCCGGCAGATAGGAAACATTGCCGCCCAGCCGTTGCATGACTTCCCGGCAGATTGCCAGGCCAAGCCCGGCCCCGCCTGCCCGCTCAGGGCTAACACGCGAGAATTTCTCGAAAATCATCTGTTGAAATTCTGCCGGCACGCCGCTGCCGTTGTCGGTGAAATCGATCTGCAGCCACCCGCTGGTTGCAGAGGCGGAAATAGACAGTTCCGGCTCCGCGGCATCGCAATACTTCTGGGCATTGGCGATCAGGTTGATAAAGACCTGCGCCAGCCGGTCGAGGTCGGAGGATATCCGGACCCCTTCCGTTGCGGGATTGCGGCGGACCTTGAGCGGACGGTCCGATCCCGCCAGTGCAGCGGCAACCGCGTGGTCCAGCACGTCCGGCAGGGCGCCCGCCGACATGTTAAGGCTCACTTGGCCGTTCTCCAGCACGCTGAGATCCAGAAGATCGTTGAGCAGCCGGGTCAGCCGCAGCGTTTCGTCATGGATGATCCCGGCGTAGTGGCGCTGATCCTGCGCACTCAGCTGCCCGTCATCGCGCAGAATTTCCGAAAACGCCCGGATCGAGGTCATCGGCGTGCGCAGCTCATGGCTGACCTGGCTAAGGAAGGCGTCCTTTTGCTCGGAGATTTGCGTAAGCTTCTCGTTTGTTTCCCGCAGCTTGCGGGCAGTCGCTGTCAGCTCTGCCGATTGCGTCTCCAAGCGGCTGGAATACTCCAGCATCTGGGCGGTTTCATCCGCAACTGCCAGCAGATCCGAAACCGAAACCGAGGAGCCGCCGGCGATCTGGCCAATCATCGCATGTGCTGCCGCCGCGCCGATGGAGGCGCTCAGCTCGCGCTCTAACCGTTCCAGAAAGGCCGGTGTCGGCTCCGGCAGCGGGCCGCGGCCGCCCTGCCGCAGCCGCTCGCGCTGAAAGAACGCTTGCGCTTCCCCAGCACCCAGAATCCGCTGCGACATGATCATCAGGTCTTCGCATTGCGCCACCGATCCGGTCCAGCCGCGCGGGCCGGCGGAATGATCAAAGACATTGACGAATTGCGCGCCCTGCAGCCGCTCCAGCGGGCTGGGGAAGCTCATCAGCGACACCAGGCAGAACACCAGGGCATTCAGACTCATAGACCACATCACCGCATGGACCGTCGGATCCATCCCTTCGATCCCGAACAGCGCCTCCGGGCGCAGCCAGCTGAGGCCAAACAGACCATCGCGCAGGATATGCTCGGGTAAGAGCCCGCCGCCCAATGCCGGCAGCAGCATGGTATAAAGCCAGATGGCAAACCCCACCGACAGCCCGGCAAGGGCGCCGCTGCGGGTGGCGCCGCGCCAGAACAGCCCGCCGACCAGCGCGGGCAGGATCTGTGCCACCCCGGCAAAGGAGATGAGGCCGATTGCGGCCAGCGCCGCGGCACCGCCGGACAGGTGGTAATAAAAATACCCTAGCGCCATGATCACTGCGATCGATACCCGGCGCGACAGCAGCACCACATCGCGCACATCGCCCGAAACCGACGCCCGGCGGTTCTGCAGCCGCAGCCAGACCGGCATCACGATGTGGTTCGACACCATCGTCGAAAGTGCCATGGCCGCCACAATCACCATTGACGTGGCCGAGGAAAACCCGCCTAGAAAAGACAGGACTGCCAATCCCTGCTGCCCCTGCTGCAGCGGCACTGTCAGCACAAACATGTCCGGGTTGGCGCCTGCGGGCAGCAGCTCCAGACCCACCGCAGCGATGGGCACCACAAACATCGAAATCAGCAGCAAATAGAGCGGAAACGCCCAGGAAGCGATCCGCAAATGCCGCTCATCCTCGTTCTCCACCACCATCACCTGGAACATCCGCGGCAGGCAGACAAAGGCCGCCGCGGCCAGAAAGGTGACGGTGGCCCAGCGGCTGCCATCGACGTTCCATTGACCGATCTGCGAGGCGTCTATCCTCTGCAGCGTCTCACCCACACCGCCGGCAACGCCCCAAACCACAAAAACCCCAACCGCCAGCAGTGCCGCCAGTTTGACGATGGCCTCCAGCGCCACCGCGGTCACAACCCCGTGGTGGCGTTCATTGGCGTTCAGATTGCGGGTGCCGAACAGAATGGCAAAAACCGCCAGTCCCGCCGCCACCCAGAACACCGTGTAGGTCTCATTATGGCTGCGCAGCGGGTCGGCCTCGGCGAATATGGCAAAGGACAGCGTGACGGATTGCAACTGCAGCGAAATATAGGGCGTGACGCCAATCACCGCGAGGATCGTCACGCCGGCCGCCAGCAGGTTCGACTTGCCGTAACGCGACGACAACAGGTCGGCGATAGACGTGATCCGCTGGCTGCGCCCGATCCGCACCAGTTTGCGCAGGCCCCACCACCATCCGATCATCACCAGCGAGGGGCCAAGGTAGATCGTCACGAACTCCAGACCTGACCGCGCCGCATAGCCAACTGCACCGTAAAAAGTCCAGGCGGTGCAATAGATTGACAGCGACAGCGTGTAGATCAGCGGCGAGCGCATCCAGGCGGCGCTTTTGCCGCGGGTTGCCATCCGGTCGGCCCAGAAGGCAATGAAGAACAGAAACGCCACATAGGCGAGACAGACAACCGCAAGCACATTCAGCGAGGCCATCAGCGGTCCTCCGCTCCGTCCGGAGACCCTGCCCCGTCCGGCCCGCCGCCGGTCCAATGATCGGCCCAACGCTGCACTGCGAGGCTGAAGGCAAAACAGGCGCCGATCAGCCCTGCCCAAACCGCAAACACATAGATGATGGCGGTCGACATGCTCACCCCGTCCCGCGCGGCGGGGTGGGTGGAGGCTTCGGGCCACAACAGCGGCAGCGCCAGCAGCAATGCGCCCAGAACCGGCAGCAGGCGGGCAATGTCCATCAGCCTGCGGCGGCGGTAGGTCTGGCGTTCCGCGCGGGTGCCCGTCTGCTCTTCTGCGCCGCCGTCCCGGATCATCCCAGCATTATCCCTGGCCGGCCTGGGCGTGCAGGTCGCGCACCGCCGTCAGCACTTCGGCATTGGAGAAGGGTTTGGTCATAAACCGTGTCACCCCGGCCTTTTCCGCCATTTCCCGGTCGCGCATCTGGCCCCGGGCCGTCAGCATCAGCACCGGCAGTGCGCCCATGCCACCCTCGGTGCGCAGCTCGCGCACGATCTCCAATCCGCTTTTGCCCGGCAGCATAAGGTCCAGAATCACCAGATCGGGATTGGCATCGCGGATCACCTCCACCGCAGTGGCGCCATCGGTATGCGCATCCACGCTCCAGCCGTCCCGCATCAGCAGAAACCGGATGGCCTCGGTGATATTCGGCTCGTCTTCGATCAGAACAACATGCCTGCCCATCAGCAGAATTTCCTCCCGGCGCTGCCCGCCGGCCGGGCCGGTCCGCAGACGCATTCATTTTTGTGCAGATTAGCCCCGCGGCTGTGCGGCTGTCAAAACTCTTCCTTCAGGATCGAGGGCTCGCGCCGTGCCGGACAGCCTTGGCGCGGACAGATCCGGCAACTGGCGCCCACCAGCTGCGGATCTTCGGCATCCTTGGCACCGGGCAGGATCAGCATAACCGCCCGGTACATGGGATCGGCGCCAAAATCCGGCATCTCCTGCGGCCAGGCCACCGCCATGCAGTCAAAGGCCGCCGCAGTGCGCCCCTGCTGCAGCACATTGCGCCGCACCGGGACATTCGGATGCACCAGCGCGGTGTACAGCGGCCATAGCGGACAGGACGCCCCGAACCGCGGCATCGCGAATCCGGTCACAGGCTTGCGGAACACTAGCGTGCCAGAGGCATCGCAGACCACCAGCCCGGCCTCTTGCCCCAGCACCTCCTCCGGAAGTGCTGCCAAACGGCGCAGCACGGCAGAAAGCCCGCATGCAAAGCGGCGTGCGATCGCCACCGGGGCAACCCCGTTTGCCTGGATTTCCTGCGCCAGCGCCTGCAGCGGCATGGCCCGGGCATCTGCCTGGTATTGCGTCAAGGCGGCCTGCGCCAGACTGCGGGCCGCCGGGCTTGTCAATGCAGGGGCAGTCCGGATCAGCTGCTCGGCACCAGCAGAGCCATCTTCAAGTGCAGGAAAGTGAAACCCGTTTTCCTGAAAGAAGACTTCGGCCTCTTCTTGCGGCATTCCGCGGCGGTCGTCGCTGGTGTCGCCCTCATCCAGAAAATTCACCAGTGCCCGGCTGCTCTCCGACAGGCGCAGGGAATCTTCGTTAAGGTTCTTGTGGAACCGGTCGCGCCACTCCGGCTCCAGCTCGCCGGTTTCCGCCAGGATCGACGCGGTGGAGCGGATCGCCGCCGCGGTCGACAGCACCTCATGCACCGAGGCCGCCAGATTGGGGTCATGGGTCAGCCGGTCCGACAGGGTTTCCACCGTGCGCTCCAGCGTGGCAATACGGCGATGACCGGTTGCCAGAACCTCGGCCCAGCCGGGAAACCGGCCCGCAAATTCATCAACCCGGTCCAGTTCAGCCACCGGCACGCCGCTGTCCGCCGCCGCCTCCCGCAGGGTAGAGATCAGCGCCGCCTCCGCACCCTCGCTCAGCATCGAAGGCTCCACCCCCAGAACTCCAGCGATATCAACCAGCAGCTTGCCGCCGATTCTGCGCCGGTTGTGTTCGATCAGGTTGAGGTAGGAAGCCGAAATCCCTGCCTCACGCGCCAGTTCTGCCTGGCGCATTCCAAGGATCAGCCGGCGTTCGCGGATCCGGCTGCCGGTCAGGGTATCGCGTGCCATTGTGCGAGGCCTCCCAAAACACTGTCATTTCAACAGCTTTCTGCGTTGCAATATAAGATAATTTACAGAACGCCAATGAATACTGTTCAGTTATTTACAGAATTTTCAAGCAATAAAAGGGATTTATTGCCTGACTTTACATAGCGCGCCCATACTGATTTTGCACGCAACGTGCTGGTGTCTCGCAGAAGTGAGGAGCTGCAAGGCACCATTCATATTAGGGAGGAATACATGTCTGAATTTGACGCATCGCGCCGCAGAGTCTTAAAGACCGGCGCAATCGCAGGCGCCGGTGTGGCGCTGCCAACAATCTTTACCGCCTCTTCCGCCGCGGCCTTTACCAATGAGCCGACCGGCGGCACCGTCACCCTGGGCTTCAATGTGCCCCAGACCGGCCCCTACGCTGATGAGGGCGCCGACGAACTGCGCGCCTATGAGCTGGCGGTCGAGCATCTGAACGGCGGCGGCGACGGCGGCATGATGAACACCTTCAGCTCCAAGGCGCTGCAAGGGAACGGCATCCTGGGCAAGAAGGTGGAATATGTCACCGGCGACACCCAAACCAAATCTGACGCCGCCCGCGCCTCTGCCAAATCGATGATTGAAAAAGACGGCGCAGTGATGATCACCGGCGGATCGTCCTCGGGCGTTGCCATCGCGGTGCAGGGCCTCTGCCAGGAGGCAGGTGTTATCTTCATGGCTGGCCTCACGCATTCGAACGACACCACCGGCAAAGACAAGAAGGCCAATGGTTTCCGCCACTTCTTCAATGGCTACATGTCGGGTGCGGCGCTGGCCCCAGTGCTGAAGAACCTCTATGGCACCGACCGCACCGCCTATCACCTGACCGCTGATTACACATGGGGCTGGACCCAGGAAGAATCGATTGCCGCCGCCACCGAGGCGCTGGGCTGGAACACGGTGAACAAGGTCCGCACGCCGCTGGCCGCGACCGACTTCTCCTCCTATATCGCGCCAGTTCTGAACTCTGGCGCCGACGTGCTGGTACTGAACCACTATGGCGGCAACATGGTGAACTCGCTGACCAACGCGGTGCAGTTCGGCCTGCGCGACAAAGTGGTGAACGGCAAGAACTTCGAGATCGTGGTGCCGCTCTATTCCCGCCTGATGGCCAAGGGCGCGGGCGCCAACGTGAAAGGCATCCATGGCTCGACCAACTGGCACTGGACGCTGCAGGATGAAGGCTCCAAGGCCTTTGTGAAATCCTTCGGCACCAAATACGGCTTCCCGCCGAGCCAGGCGGCGCATACCACTTACTGCCAGACACTGCTGTATGCGGATGCGGTGGAGCGTGCGGGCACCTTCAATCCCTGCGGCGTTGCGGAAGCGCTGGAAGGGTTTGAATTCGACGGGCTGGGCAACGGCAAGACCCTGTACCGCGCCGAAGATCACCAGTGTTTCAAGGACGTTTTGGTGGTGCGCGGCAAGGAGAACCCGACATCGGAGTTCGACCTTCTGGAAGTGGTCGAGGTCACTCCGCGTGCGCAGGTGGAATACGCACCGGACCACCCGATGTTTGCCGGCGGCCAGCTGGGCTCCTGCAACCCGGGCGCCTAAGCCTCGCGGTTCCGGCCGGGCGCATCGCGTGCCCGGCCCTTCGTTTTTCCGGCAGCATGACGCGCGGCGTTTGCACAGGCGTTTACACAGAGGCCAGTGGCCGCTGAACAGCCGGAAACCCTCTCTTCCACCCAGACTAACCCGGGGGCGGGACCCATGGACGCAATCCTATTGCAAATCTTGAACGGGCTCGACAAAGGCTCGGCCTATGCGCTGATCGCGCTGGGTTTGACACTCATTTTCGGCACGCTGGGCGTGGTGAACTTTGCCCATGGGGCGCTGTTCATGATCGGCGCCTTCTGCGCCGTCACCCTGCAGCGCATCCTGAACCTCAGCTTTGAAGTGGTCGATGAAACCCAGACAGATTTCCTGGGCAACCCGCTGAAAGTAAAGACGCCTTATGTGGAGGCCTGGTTCGGCCCCGAGTTCGGCGGCTCCATCATCGACTGGGCCGTGCCGCTGGCGATCCTCTTTGCGATCCCGATCATGATCGGCGTCGGCTACGTGATGGAGCGCGGCCTGATCAAGCATTTCTACAAGCGCCCCCATGCGGATCAGATCCTGGTGACCTTCGGCCTGGCCATCGTGCTGCAGGAAGTCATCAAGTATTTCTACGGCGCCAACCCGATCCAGACCCCGGCCCCGGACGCGCTGAACGGCGTGATGAACCTGGGCGCCGTTATCGGCATGGACATCATCTATCCGGTCTGGCGCGTGGTCTATTTCTTCTTTGCGGTGCTGATCATCGGCGGCATCTTCTCCTTCCTGCAGTTCACCACCTTCGGCATGGTGGTCCGCGCCGGTATGGCCGACCGCGAGACCGTGGGCCTTTTGGGCATCAACATCGACCGCCGCTTTACCATTATGTTCGGCATCGCTGCCGCCGTCGCGGGCCTGGCTGGCGTCATGTACACGCCGATCAACTCGCCCAACTACCACATGGGTATGGATTTCCTGGTCCTCAGCTTCGTGGTGGTGGTTGTCGGCGGTATGGGCTCATTGCCCGGCGCGGTGCTGGCCGGTTTCCTGCTGGGCGTGCTGGAAAGCTTTGCCTCGATGAACGAGATCAAGTCCCTGATCCCCGGCATCGACCAGATCATCATCTATGTGGTCGCAATCATCATTCTGCTGACCCGTCCGCGGGGCCTGATGGGCCGCAAAGGCGTGATGGAGGACTAAGACATGTTCGGACTGGATAAAAAAGACACCTCAATGCTGATCATCGTCGCCTGCCTGACGCTGTTCGCCCCCTTCATCCTCAACCCCTTTCCCACCGGCAGCGCCATGGCGCAGTTCAACGCAGGCTACCCGGACCTGATGCAGCGGTTCGTGATCTTCGGGATCTTCGCCATCGGTTTCAACATTCTGTTCGGCCTCACCGGCTATCTGTCGTTCGGCCATGCGGCTTTCCTCGGCGCCGGTTCCTACTCCGCTGTCTGGATGTTCAAGCTGGTGGGCATGAACGTGATCCCGGCGATCCTGCTGTCGGTTATCGTCGCAGGCCTGTTTGCGCTGCTGATCGGCTTTGTCTCCTTGCGCCGCTCAGGGATCTATTTTTCGATCCTGACGCTGGCCTTTGCGCAGATGTCGTTCAACCTCGCCTATTCGGTGCTGACCCCGATCACCAACGGCGAAACCGGCCTGCAGCTGACACTGGACGATCCCCGCATCCTGGGTGTCTCTGCCACTGCGGACGGCTCGATCCCCGTCACCAGCCTGTTCGGGCTTGAGATGCGCTCTACCTTCGAGATGGCCGTTGGCCCCTGGGCCTTCCAGTTCAACGCGGGCTACTACCTGTGCGCGCTGATCCTGCTGGCCGCCTTCTACCTGTCGATCCGCATCTTCCGCTCGCCTTTCGGCATGATGCTGCGGGCGGTGAAGTCGAACCAGCAGCGGATGAACTACACCGGCCTGAATACTCGGCCCTACACCCTGGCGGCCTTTGTGATCTCTGGCATGTATGCGGGGCTTGCAGGCGGGCTGATGGCCTCGATGGACCCGCTGGCAGGCGCTGAGCGGATGCAGTGGACGGCCTCGGGCGAGGTGGTGCTGATGACCATCCTGGGCGGCGCCGGCACGCTGATCGGTCCGGTGCTGGGCGCAGGCTTCATCAAATACTTCGAGAACATCTTCTCCAAGATCAACGACAACGTGCTGCACAGCTGGTTCAGCTTTATGCCGGACGGGATGGAGGACGCGGTGGTGTTCCTGATCCACCCTTTCATCGGCAAGGGCTGGCACCTGACCCTCGGCATCCTGTTCATGCTGGTGGTGATCTTCCTGCCCGGCGGGCTGGTCGAAGGCGGCCAGCGGATCAAGGGCTGGCTCAGCCGCCGCAAGGCCAAGGACAGCAATACGTCCGGCGAAACCAACCCCGCGGAATAAGGAGACAAGACAATGGGTATCCTTGAAGTCAAGAACGTGGGGAAACGGTTCGGCGGCCTGCAGGCGCTGTCCGAGGTGAACCTCAGCGTTAAGGAAAACTCGGTCCATGCGATCATCGGACCGAATGGCGCGGGCAAGTCCACCCTTCTGAACTGCCTGGTGGGCAAGCTGATCCCCGATACCGGATCAGTCATGTTCGACGGCCAGTCGGTGCTGGGCCGCGCCCCTTACGAGATCAACCAGATGGGCATCAGCCGCGTGTTCCAGACGCCCGAGATTTTCGGTGACCTGACGGTGCTGGAGAACATGATGATCCCCTGTTTTGCCAAGCGGGACGGCGCCTTTGAACTGAACGCCCTGTCCGCCGTGCTGAAACAGAAGGACATTCTGCAAAAGGCCGAGCACATGCTGGAAGAGATGAACATGGCGGACAAACGGCACATGCATGCCGCCGCCATGTCCCGCGGCGACAAGCGGCGGCTGGAGATCGGCATGTGCCTGAGCCAGGAACCCCGCCTGCTGCTGCTGGACGAACCTACTGCGGGCATGGCGCGGGCCGATACCAACAACACCATTGATCTGCTGAAACAGATCTCGGACGAGCGCGACATCACCATCGCCATCATCGAACACGACATGCATGTGGTGTTCAGCCTCGCCAACCGGATCACCGTGCTGGCGCAAGGCACGCCCTTGGTCGAGGACGATCCGCAAAACATCCGTGGCAACCCGAAAGTGCGCGAAGCGTACTTGGGCGAGTCGGCGTAAGGAGGAACCAACATGAATGTGAAACCCGATTTCTCCAAAAGCGCCAATGCCGCCACCACCGCGCCGGCCTTCCTGTCGGTCTGGGATGTGCACGCCTACTACGGCGAGAGCTATATCGTCCAAGGCATCAGCTTTAACGTCCACGAGGGCGAGATCCTGGCGCTGCTGGGCCGCAATGGCGCTGGCAAGACGTCCACCCTGCGCTCGATCGCGCGCACCGGGTCGCCGATGGTAACCAAGGGCGAGATATGGCTGGATCACAAGCCGCTGCACAAGATGGAATCCTATGAGGCCGCGGCTGTGGGCCTGGGTCTGGTGCCCGAAGACCGCCGCATCATCCCCGGCCTGACGGTCGAGGAAAATCTGCAACTGGCACAGATCGCCCCGCCTATCGGCTGGTCGCTGGAGCGTCTCTACGACCTGTTCCCGCGCTTGGGCGAGCGGCGCAAGCAGGAAGGCGTGACCCTGTCTGGCGGCGAACAGCAGATGCTGGCGATTGCCCGCGCACTCGCCCGCGACATCAAGGTGCTGCTGCTGGATGAACCCTACGAAGGCCTGGCCCCGGTGATCGTCGACGAGATCGAGAAGACGCTCATCCACATCAAGGAACAGGGCATGACCACCATCATCGTTGAGCAGAACGCGGTCCGCGCCCTGGAACTGGCGGACCGCGCGGTGATCCTCGATACCGGCGGCATCGTCTTTGACGGCACCGCCGCCGAGGTCCTGGAAAACGAAGAACTGCGCGCCGAATACTTGGCGATCTGAGGCGCACCCAAGAATTCATCCCCACCTTGCCGGCCACCCGCGTGCCGGCACTGGCTGACTGAGGCCGGCTCTTCCCAGAGCTGGCCTCTTTTTTGCGCCGCGCGGCGTAAACTGCACACAGGAAGCCGCTTACGCATTGCAATAAACCCAAGGTGTATGCCGCAGTTTTCTGCTTCCATCGGCCCCTGCGCCTATTCCGGATTCCTGCCTTGGCACAGATGTCACCGCCACCGGCCCGCGCCATTCCGGAGCGGCAACTGACAGGACACTGAAAGGACACCCGATGCACACCTCCCTGAAACTCCTCGCCCTTGCCCTTACGCTGCCCGCAATGGCGGCTTTTGCTTCTGACGGCGCACCAAGCGCCGAAACCCAGGCCAAGATCCGCGATCTGCTGACCGGTCAGGGCTATGAAGTGCGCAAGATTGAACGCGAAGACGGGCTGTATGAAGCCTACGCTCTGAAGGACGGCAAGAAGTACGAACTCTATTTGAATGATCAGATCGAAGTGGTGAAAACCGAAGAAGAAGATGACTGACAGTAGCCGAACCTTTTTTTTGCCGGGCGCACCTTTGTTGCGCCTGGCTGCAACAGGAGAGCTGACATGCAACGCACTTATGTCTGGGACCCCGTGGTCCGGCTGTTTCACTGGTTGCTGGCGGCGGGGTTTGCTGCCAACGCGCTGTTCACCGACCCGGAGGGTGATCTTCATCAATACATCGGCTACGCCGTTGCCGCCCTGATCGGTGTTCGGCTTATCTGGGGGCTGACTGGCAGCAGTTATGCGCGGTTTTCCAGCTTCCCGCTGGATGCGGGCGCCGCTGCCGGACAGTTGAGTGATATTGCAACGGGCCGGGTCCGGCATCATCCGGGCCACAGCCCGCTGGGCGCGCTGATGATTTATAACCTGTTGCTGACCCTGGCAGGGATTGGCCTGACTGGCTACCTGATGACTACAACGACGCACTGGGGCACCGAGTGGCCGGAGGAGCTGCACGAGGTGCTGGTGTCCTGGGCGGAGTTCTCCGTTGTGCTGCATGTGGCTGCGGTGCTGTTCGAAAGCCGCCGGACCAAAGTCAATCTGGCGCGCGCGATGGTCACTGGCTACAAAAGGCTGCCCGAAACCACTGCGGAACCCCCAAGATGAGCCAAACCCGGCAAGGCCCGGCCAAACCCTGGATCCTGATTGCCGTCATCGCCGTGCAGGCTCTTTGCGCGGCGGTGTTCCTGGGCGACATGTTCGCCGACCTCTCCGGCATGGAGGCGGGAGAGGCAGAGCATGGTGAAGGCCCGCACGCCTATGTCGAAGGCCTCGCCGCGGTTGCCCTGCTGGCCGCCATCGTGATCGAGACCCGAATCCTGATGTGGCTGCTGCGGCGCAAGGCGCATCTGGAGGACAGCCTAAGCAGCGCCCAGGCCGCGGTACAGGACGTCATCGACGCAGAATTTTCCAGCTGGGGCCTGACCCCTGCCGAACTGGATGTCGCCAACTTTCTGGTCAAGGGCCTCAGCACCGCCGAAATCGCCGCCATGCGCGGCAGCGCCGAAGGCACGGTCAAGGCACAGCTCAACGCGATCTACCGCAAGTCCGGCACCAGCAGCCGGGCAGAACTGATGAGCCTGCTGATCGACACGATGATGGGGCAGCGGCAGGCGGATCCGGAAGAAAACTCAGAAGCCCGCCCTGCCTAAGCCGCTGTCAAACCATCTTGCGCAACTCGGTCTTCAGCACCTTGCCGTAATTGTTCTTGGGCAGCGCCCCGATCCTCAGATAGGCCTTAGGGCGTTTGAACCGGGCGATCCGGCTGTTGCATAGATCATCCAGCTCTGTTTCCGGGGCGTCGCCCACCACAAAGGCCACCACCTCCTCGCCCCAGTCCGCATGGGGCCGGCCCACGACCGAGACCTCGCGCACCTGCGGATGCAACAGCAGCACCTCCTCCACCTCGCGCGGATAAACGTTGGAGCCGCCGGTAATGATCATGTCCTTGGAGCGGTCCTGCAGCGTCAGGTAGCCGTCCGCGTCCAGAACCCCCATGTCGCCGGTCATCAGCCAGCCATCTACCAGTGTCTTGGCGGTGGCTTCCGGATTGTTCCAGTAACCGGGCATCACCGCATCGCCGCGCACCATGATTTCGCCGTGATCGCCTGCAGGCAGGAACTTCCCCTCCGGCGTGCCGATCCGCACCTCAACCGCGCTTTGCGCCCTGCCGACGCTGGCCAGCCGCTCGCGCCAGCGCGGGTGGCTGCGGTCCTGCACATCGTGGCGCGGCAGCGCCGTGATCGCCATCGGGCATTCGCCCTGGCCGTAGACCTGCACGAATTTGGGGCCGAAATGCGCCTCCGCCTCAATGATGTCCGCAGCATACATCGGACCGCCCGCATAAACCACTGTGCGCAGCCCCTCACCACTGCGGCCCAGCCGCTTAGCTTGCGAGGTCATCCTTGTAACCATGGTAGGGGCGGCAAACATATGCACCCGCCCGAAATGCGCGGCCAGATCAAAGATCTCCGCTTCGTCAAAGCCGCCCGAGACCGGGCAGACATGCCGCGCACCAGCCAGCACATGCTGGATTGCATAAATGCCCGCGCCGTGGCTCATCGGCGCCGCATAAAGCGCGTGATCCTCAGCACTGACCTGGTCCACATCGGCGAAATAGGCGATTGCCATGGTCATCAGCATCCGGTGGGTGATCATCACCCCCTTCGGCCGACCGGTGGTGCCGGACGTGTAAAACAGCCAGGCCAGATCCCCAGGCGCACGGAAGACAGGCCCGGACACCGGCACGGCCTGCGTGGCTTCAGCATACTCCGCTCCGGCGATGTCCACACAGCGCACTTCCGCCGCGGTCCCGTCAACAGCCTCAGTCAGCCCGGGCGAAGTGAACACCAGATTGGCGCCGGAGTTCTGCAGAATGAACTCTGCTTCCTTACCGTGCAGCTTGGCATTGATCGGCACCGCCGCCGCCCCCGCATACCAAATGCCGTAAAGCGTGATCAGGTAATCCGGGCAGTTCTTCATGAAGATGCCGACCCGGTCCCCCGGCTGCACACCCTGAGCCTGCAGCCAGCCCGCCACAGATGCCGCGCGGGCGTGAAAGCCTGAATAGTCCGCAACCGGTTCCTGCCCCAGAAACAACGCAGGCCGGCCTGCCTCCGCCGCTGCCATGCGCTGCAACCACACTGCTATGTTCATCCGCCCGTCCCCTCCGGATTGCCGCTCTGCGTGCAACGCCGCACGCAAACTGCCCCTTCAATTCCGCAGAAAGGCCGGGGTACAAACACCATATGAGCGATCTTGCCTTTGACCATGCCCCTGTGGGCCTTGCCGTGCTGGAACGCCGCGTCATCACGCGGTGCAATCTGCAATTTGCCGCCACCTTCGGCGGTGCAGCCGCTGAATACACCGGCCGTCCAATTGCCGAGCTTTACCCCAGTCAGGAGGATTTCAACCGCATCGGCGCCCTGCTGCAGCAACCCGAAGCCAAAAGCGGCAGCTACAGCGACGAGCGCATCATGCGCCGCCGGGCAGGCGCCTTGTTCTGGTGCCGGGTACGCGGCCGTTCAGTGACGCCCGAGACGCCGTTTCAGACCGGCATCTGGTCCTTTGCAGATATATCCGAGGACCGCCCGGTGGTCTCGCTCACCCCGCGCGAGCGCGAAGTGGCGATCCTCACCTGCAAGGGGCTGTCGGCCAAGGAAATCGGCAAACAGCTGGATCTGTCCTACCGCACAGTGGAAAGCCACCGCGCCCATCTGCTGCAAAAATTCGGTGCCCGCAAGCTGCCGGAACTGGTGGCCAAACTTACGGGCATGCCGCTGTAAGACAAAAATCTGTCCGGCAATTGCAAATCCGGCAATCTGCCTCCATGTTACAGCCCGGATCGACGGTGCTTTCCTTGCGGTAATCCTTGCCCTATAAGCGCCCTAATTTCCGGCCCGCCTGCCCTGGCGGGCCTGTCGGAATTGGCTGAGGACAATATGACAAACAAATCTCACGAAGCTGACGTGGCATTCATCAAGGCGCTGGCGGAACTGCTGCGCGAAAACGACCTGACCGAGCTGCAGGTCAAACGCGATTATGGCGACGACGACAGCCTGAATGTGCGTGTCTCCCGCCAGACCGCCATGGCCGCGCCGGTGCAGGTTGCCGTGCCTGCCGCAGCAGCTGCTCCGATTGCAGCAGCTGCCCCTGCCGCCGCTGCAGCCCCCGCCGCCGCCAGCGACGATCCGGCCAGCCACCCCGGCGCAGTGCCCTCGCCGATGGTCGGCACCGTCTATCTGCAGGCCGAGCCCGGCTCGCCCGCCTTTATCTCCGTGGGCCAGCAGGTCAGCGAAGGCGACACCCTGCTGATCGTCGAAGCGATGAAGACTATGAACCACATTCCGGCGCCGAAATCGGGCACCGTGAAGCGCATTCTGGTTGAAGACGGCGCCGCCGTTGAATTCGGAACCCCCCTGGCCATCATCGAGTAAGGATCTGCAATGTTTGACAAGATCCTGATTGCCAACCGCGGCGAGATTGCCCTGCGCGTCATCCGTGCCTGCCGGGAAATGGGCATCAAATCGGTTGCGGTGCATTCCACTGCGGACGCCGATGCGATGCACGTGCGCATGGCCGATGAATCGGTCTGCATCGGCCCGCCGTCCGGCACCCAAAGCTACCTGTCGATCCCGGCCATCATCTCGGCCGCCGAGATCACCGGCGCCCAGGCGATTCACCCGGGCTATGGCTTCCTGTCGGAAAACGCCAACTTTGTGCAGATCATCGAAGACCACGGGCTGACTTTCATCGGCCCCTCGGCTGCGCATATCCGCATCATGGGCGACAAGATCACCGCCAAGGAAACCGCCCAGAACCTTGGCATTCCGGTAGTTCCGGGATCTGAGGGCGGCGTGCCTGACATTGCCGCGGCCAGGAAAGCCGCCGCAGACATGGGTTATCCGGTGATCATCAAGGCCACCGCCGGCGGCGGCGGCCGCGGCATGAAGGTGGCCCTGAACGAGAAAGAGCTGGCGAGCGCCTTCTCCACCGCCCGTTCGGAAGCCAAGGCTGCCTTTGGCAATGACGAAGTCTACATGGAGAAATACCTCCAGAAACCGCGTCACATCGAAGTGCAGGTCTTTGGCGACGGCAAAAGCACCGGCATTCACCTGGCTGAACGCGACTGCTCGCTGCAGCGTCGCCACCAGAAGGTGTTCGAGGAGGCCCCCGGCCCCTGCATCACCCCGGAAGAACGCGCCCGCATCGGCAAGATCTGCGCCGATGCCATCGGCAAGATGGGCTATTCCGGTGCCGGCACCGTCGAGTTCCTCTATGAGGACGGCGAGTTCTATTTCATCGAGATGAACACCCGCCTGCAGGTGGAGCACCCGGTGACTGAGGCGATCTTTGGCGTCGATCTGGTGCGTGAGCAGATCCGTGTGGCCGAAGGCTTGCCGATGTCGTTCACCCAGGACGATCTGGAGATCAACGGCCACGCCATCGAGGTCCGGATCAACGCCGAGAAGCTGCCGAATTTCTCGCCCTGCCCGGGCAAGATCACCCAGTACCACGCCCCTGGCGGATTGGGTGTGCGGATGGATTCGGCGCTCTATGACGGCTATTCGATCCCGCCTTACTACGACTCGCTGATCGGCAAGCTGATCGTGCATGGCCGTGACCGGACCGAGGCGCTGGCCCGGCTGAACCGCGCCCTGGGCGAGCTGATTATCGACGGTATCGACACCACCGTGCCGCTGTTCCATGCGCTGCTGCAGGAACAGGACATCCACACCGGCGATTACGGCATCCACTGGCTGGAACGCTGGCTGGAAGAAAACCAGCCCGGATAAATTCAGCGGGGCGCGCCATTGGCTGCGCCCCGTTTTACATTTGCCCGCATTTTCCAGTTATACTGCCCTTCACCATGAGCCTGACCGCGGATCTTTTGCTGCACGCCTATTCTGCCGGTGTTTTCCCGATGGCCGAACACCGCGACGACCCGGAAATATTCTGGGTCGATCCCAAGCGGCGTGGCATCCTGCCGCTGAACGGCTTCCGCATCTCCCGCTCACTGGCCAAACGGATCCGCAATGGCGGCTTTGAAATCACCGTGAACCGGGATTTCGGCGGTGTGGTGGACGGCTGCGCCGACCGGGCGGAAACCTGGATCAACGGGGAAATCCGCGACCGCTATCTGGATCTGCACCTGATGGGCAACGCGCATTCGCTTGAGGTCTGGCAGGACGGCGTTCTGGCCGGCGGCACCTATGGTGTCTCGCTGGGCGGCGCCTTTTTCGGCGAGAGTATGTTCTCGCGCCGCCGGGATGCCTCCAAAGTGGCGCTGGCCTATCTGACGGACAGGCTGCGGCAGGCGGGCTACAGGCTGTGCGATACCCAGTTCCTGACTGCGCATCTTGCGTCTCTTGGCGGGATTGAAGTCACCCGCGCGCGCTACCGGGCTTTACTGCACGAGGCCCTGAAGACGGATGCGGATTTTGCCCGGCCGGCTGTGCCCGGGCCTCAGCTGCTGCTGCAGCGCATGACCCAGACATCATAGCGGTTGTGGTCCAGCGCGTTGAGTGCCGGACTGGACGCCACCATCCAGCCCTGGAAATGCGTTGCGCCATCATCGGGGTCCCGCACGGTCAGATAGGCAAAGGCATCCCCGGTCGGGTTCTCTGACGGATAGCGGCAGTCCGACACGGTCACCAGCAGGCCGAACATTTCCGAACTGCCACCGATGGCCACTTCCGCATCCATGGTATGGCCGTTGACCTTGTCCAGCGCTCTCAGCACCGCAGCACTGCCCTGCGCCGCCGGCTGCTCCTGGCCCCAAGCCGGCATCGCCAGCGCACAAGCCACTGCCGCCGCCGCAAAGCGCATCAGGAATCGCCCTCGCCGCCGCCGGCGACAAATTTGACCAGCAGCGAAATCAGGCTGACCGCGCCCTGCGTGTCCTCGATCTCATCGCCCGCTTCAAAAGCAAAGGGCGAGCCGCCGGGCATGATCTCAACAAAGTTACCGCCCAGCAGCCCTTCGGAAGAGATCACCACGGCGCTGTCATCCGGGATTTCGATGCCTTCATTGACAGAGAACATGGTATCTGCGCGGAAGGTTTCCGGGTTCAGGCCGACACCGGTCACGGTTCCGATCTTGACCCCGGCCAGCCGGACGTCGGTTCCGACACTGACCCCTTCCAGCGACCGGAAAGAGGCGTTCAAGTCGTAGGTCGAGCCGCCGCGCGACAGACCGGCCGCCTGACCGGCATAGACGGCAAAAGCAACTGCAGCTGCCAGCACGACGCCGCCGGCAAAAACTTCGGTAGGATTGTGGGACATGAAATCAGCCTTCTGGCAGATGTTTTATTCGGGCACCCAGGCCTCATAGTCGCGGCGTTCCTTGGGTTCGCCGCCTGCGCGGATCGACCCGGCCGGCGCATAGGCCATCATGGTGCCGGTCAGGTTTTCCTGATGCGGCTTTTCCCAGGCTTTATGCTTCAAGGGCTTCTCGCTGGGCAGTTCGTCAAAGGTGCGGTGCAGCCAGCCGTGCCAATCGGGGCTGACGCGCGAAGCTTCAACTTCGCCATTGAACATCACCCAGCGCTTGCTGTCATCGGCATTGCGGTAGAACACATTGCCCTGATCATCCTCGCCCACCTTGATGCCCTTGCGGGCGGTGAAGATCCGGGTGTTCAGGGTGGCGCCGTTCCACCAGGTCACAGCGCTCAGAAGAGTGTTCAGGATTCCCATGGGTGCCTCCGGATTTATCCGTTTCTGATATGGCCCAATTTCCCGCCAAGGTCCAGTGGCTTGCGCCCTTAACGGAAGACCCCCGGCGGGAATTGGCAGTTTTGCTTCACGCGGATTTACGGACGCCTTGAAGGATCAGCCTTCCGCTGGCGCCAGTGCCGTCACTTCGATTTCGATGCGGAACTTGGGATCGATCAGATTGCACTCGACCATAGTCGCCGCGGGCGGGTTGGCGCCAAAGGCTTCGGCCAGAATAGGCCAGCAAGGCTCGAACTCCGCCGCATCAGGAAGGTAGTAGTTCACCCTCACTGCATCCGCAAAACTTACGCCTACCTTCTCCAGTGCCGCGCCAATGGTGTCCAGCGCGGATTTGCACTGTGCCGTCACATCATCGCCCTGGCCGACAGTGCCGGCCACGTGCACAAACCCACCGGCCACAACAGCGCGGCAATAGCCGATTTTGGCCTCAAATTCTCCGCCTGACGATATCCGCCTGATCATTGCCCAGTTCCTTCTTCTGGCTCAAAATATCCCGGGGCGCAGCGGCCTGCCGCTGCGGGGGCAGCGCCCCCGTCCAACTATCCTCAAAAACAAACGGCGCGGAAAGAACCGCGCCGTTTGTCTTAAACTCTGTGAATTCACCCGGCCGTTGCCGGCTCTTTCTCGGCATCCGCGTGGATCATCAGCGGCTGCGCGTCCGAGGTCACTGCCTCCTCATTGACAACCACCTTGGTCACACTGTCCATGCCTGGCAGATCGAACATGGTATCCAGCAGAATATCCTCCATGATCGACCGCAGCCCGCGCGCACCGGTCTTGCGTTCGATGGCCTTGCGGGCAATCGCGCTCAGGGCCTCCTCGGTGAAGTCCAGCTCGGTGTCTTCCAGCTCGAACAGGCGCTGATACTGCTTGACCAGGGCGTTCTTGGGCTGGGTCAGAATGATGACCAGCGCGTCCTCGTCCAGATCTTCCAGCGTTGCCAGCACCGGCAGACGGCCGACAAATTCCGGGATCAGGCCGAATTTCAGCAGATCTTCCGGCTCCAGCTCCTGGAACACCTCGCCGACGCCGCGGTCGTCATTGTCGCGCACATCGGCGCCAAAGCCCATGGCCGAGCCCTTGCCGCGGGCCGAGATGATCTTGTCCAGCCCGGCAAAAGCACCGCCGCAGATGAACAGAATATTGGTGGTGTCCACCTGCAGGAATTCCTGCTGCGGATGCTTGCGCCCGCCCTGCGGCGGCACACTTGCCACGGTGCCTTCCATCAGCTTCAGCAGCGCCTGCTGCACGCCCTCGCCCGATACGTCGCGGGTGATCGAGGGGTTTTCCGACTTGCGGGTGATCTTGTCGACCTCGTCGATATAGACGATGCCGCGCTGCGCGCGCTCGACATTGTATTCGGACGACTGCAGCAGCTTGAGGATGATGTTCTCGACATCCTCCCCCACATAACCGGCCTCAGTGAGCGTGGTCGCATCCGCCATGGTAAAGGGCACATCCAGGATCCGCGCCAGCGTCTGCGCCAGCAAGGTCTTGCCGCAGCCGGTGGGCCCGATCAGCAGGATGTTGGATTTCGCCAGTTCAATGTCCGACCCGGCCTTTTGCGCGTGGTTCAGACGTTTGTAGTGATTGTGCACCGCAACCGACAGCACCCGCTTGGCGGTGGCCTGGCCGATCACGTAATCATCCAGAACCTGGCAGATATCCTTGGGCGTCGGCACCCCGTCGGTGGCCTTCAGCCCGGAAGCCTTGGTTTCTTCACGGATGATATCCATGCACAGTTCGACGCATTCATCGCAAATGAACACGGTGGGGCCTGCGATCAGCTTGCGCACTTCATGCTGGCTCTTGCCGCAGAAGCTGCAGTAAAGAGTGTTTTTGCTGTCGCCGCCTGAATTCGTCGCCATGGTCTACCTTTCAGTCCGCCCGGTCCGCTGCTCCCGCACTGCGGGGCTACTCAACTTTCTGCCAGCTTAAGCGAGTGCTTAGGCCGCCACAATGTGAAAGTGCGCCCCAATTCAAACACGGGGCACACGGCTGTTCACAACGCCAGGCGTTACGCCTGCTCTTCGTCGCCTTTGGCGCGGTTTTCGACGATCTCATCGATCAGACCGAACTCTTTGGCTTCTTCCGGCGCCATGAAATTGTCCCGCTCCAGCGCATCGACGATCTTGTCGTATTCCTGGCCGGTGTGCTTGACGTAAATTTCGTTCAGGCGCTTCTTCAGCTTCAGGGTTTCCTCGGCGTGGATCATGATGTCCGTCGCCTGGCCCTGGAACCCGCCGGAAGGCTGGTGCACCATCACGCGGGAGTTCGGCAGGCTGAACCGCATGCCTTTTTCGCCGGCGGTCAGCAGCAGCGACCCCATCGAGGCCGCCTGGCCGATCACCAGGGTCGAAACCTTGGGCTTGATGTACTGCATGGTGTCATAGATCGACAGGCCCGAGGTCACCACGCCGCCGGGGCTGTTGATGTACATAGAGATTTCCTTGGAGGGGTTTTCCGCCTCAAGATGCAGCAGCTGCGCCACGATCAGCGAGCTCATCCCGTCATGCACCGGACCATTCAGAAAGATGATCCGCTCCTTCAGCAGGCGGGAAAAAATGTCATAGGCCCGCTCGCCCCGGCTGGTCTGCTCCACCACCATCGGGACCAGGGTATTCATGTATGTTTCTCTGGGATCAATCATTTCGACCTGCCTGCGTTGTTTATGTCCGGCACCATACCCGACAGTGTGTTACCTGAGTCTTAGTATCGCCACTTTTGAGCTGCAAGGGGCGGCAGCCATTTTACCTTGCCGCAAAGCTGCATCAGGTGTCGCAATCTGCTGGAACGCTGTCGCTATTCTCGGGCTGCGGCGCCCGTCAGCGCCTTAGGAAACAAACTCAAGTCCGAATTCCACCCGGGGCCAAATCCCGGGTGCCGTGCTGGGGTTCCGCCATGGCCGATGACAGTTTCGTTCAGAAAGGCGCTGCCGCCAATCTCGCCGTTCCTTTTGAAGGCGAGCCGCAGGACTTTTATTTCCTGCTTCTGCCCAAGGCGACAATGCTGCCGGTGGCCGCCGCCATCGAACCTTTGCGCATTGCCAATCAGGTGACCGGCACCCGGCTGTACCGCTGGTACATCATGACCGAAGACGGCCAGCCGCTGCATTGCTCCAACGGCATGGTGATCACCCCGGACACGCCGCTGCAGCCGTTGCCCTCGGATTCGCTGGGCTTTGTCTGCGCCGGGGTCGAGCCGCATAACGCAGCCAGCGACGTAACCCTGAACTGGCTGCGCCGCGAAAGCCGCTTTGGCCGCTCCATCGGCGGCATCTGCACCGGCGCCTTTGCCCTGGCCCAGTCCGGACTGATCAAAAACCACAAGTTCACCCTGCACTGGGAAAACCAGCCGGGATTCCTGGAAAGCTACCCCAACCTGGAGCCGTCACCGAATATCTTTGAAATCTCCGGCCCGCTGATGACCTGCGGCGGCGGCAATGCGGCAACCGACATGATGCTGCACCTGATCGAGGAGCGCCACGGCAAGCAGCTGGCGATCATCGTCGCCGACATGTGCCTGCATGTGCGCTCAGGCGGCCAGGCGGCGCCGCAGAAATCGAACTATGCGGTGGCCATCGGCAGCCGCAACCAGCGCCTGCTGAACGCGCTGCAGCTGATGCAGGAATCGATCGAGGAGCCGCTGTCGATCGGTGAACTTTGCGACCGGCTCGACATTTCCCGCCGCCAGCTGGAGCGTCTGTTCTCGCGCTACCTCAATCAAAGCCCGATGCATGTCTATTTCGACATGCGCCTCAGCCACGCCTTTGCGCTGATGAACGAAACCTCGATGAGCGTTACCGAGATCGCGCTGGCATCGGGCTTCAACTCGGCCACCCATTTCTCGCGCCAGTTCAAACGCAAGTTCGGCGCCAGCCCGCATTTTTTCCGCAAAGGCTGGAGCTGACTGCTGCAATTTGACCCGGCGGAAACCGTCTATGGGAAAGGCGGCGCACCGGCGCGCTGCAAAAGAAGCCGCCGAACTGAAGAAACCGAATGAAAGAGGGGCACCGCCAGGCGCCCCTTCTGTTTTCCGGCAAGCCGCCGGCTACTGCGAATAGGACTGCAGATAGGCGATCACAGCTTCGATGTCGCTGTCCTTTTTCAGGCCGGTAAAGGACATCTTTGTGCCCTTCATGTATTTTCTGGGCTTGGCCAGGAAGGCCGCCAGCTCAACCTCGTCCCAGACCAGCCCGTCCTCAGCTGCGGTTTTCATCGCCTTGGAATAGCGGAACCCTTCTGCATGACCGGCGGGGGCGCCGACGATACCGTTCAAAATAGGCCCGGTCTTGGATTTGGCGCTGTCCCCGACCTGATGACAGGCCTGGCATTTCTTGAAAGCCTTCTCACCTTTGGCCACCAGTTCCGGATCCGGAGCCTTGGCGGTTTCAACAGGCTCCGCCGCCGCCTCCTGAACCGATGAAGATTCGGCGCTTTCCTCATCCGGCGTCACATCCAGCACCAAGGCACGCATGGTGATCTCGACGCTGTCCTTGCAATCCTCCATGCAAGGTTCCGGGTTCCAGAAGTGTTTTTCCGCTTCCAGCCGGTCATCCAGGATGAAACCATCGGCATTCGGCAATTCGACCGCCTTGAAGGTCTCATCCGACAGCACGAACTCATCATCCACCAGATCATTGGAATAGAGGATATAGGCCACAATAGCGTAAACCTCATCCGCACTCAGCGACTGCGCGTCGCCAAACGGCATCGAGCGGTTCACATAATCCCAGGTGGTCGACAGATACGGCCAGTAGCTGCCCACCGTCTTCAGCGGATCGTCGTGGTCCAGCGTGCCCTGCCCGCCTGCCAGCTTGGGCCAGTTGCCGACGCCCTCGGCAAAATCGCCGTGGCAGACGGCGCATTTTTCGGCAAAGACCTCCTCGCCGGTGAACACATCGCCCGAGCCTGCAGGCAGGCCGGTGCCGTCAGGGGCCACGTCAAGATCCCAGGCAGCGATTTCTTCCGGCAAGGCGGGGCGGCCCAAGCCGAACCCTTCTGCATAAGCCGGAACAGCAAGCGCCGCAACAACGGCCGTTACCGTGATAAACTCAGGAAACCTCGACATTTTCCGCCTCCCCGTTTGCCTTGACCCACCAGGTCTGGATGGCGTTGTTGTGATAGATCGAATTCAGCCCCCGCACCTCGCGCAACTGCGCCTTGGTGGGCTGCACATAGCCGGAAGAATCGCGCGCCCGGCTTTGCAGCAGCATCTCGGAGCCGTCCCAGTTGGTATCCAGATAGAACCGCGTCAGCGCCTTGTCGGTGCCGGGCGCGGCCAGCCGCGCCTCCTGCCAATTCTTGCCGCCGTCCAGCGACACATCCACACCGGTAACCGCGCCGCGCCCAGACCACGCAAGACCGGTGATCACCAGCGACCCTTTGCCATGTTTGATCGGCGATTGCGGGCTGGGACTGGTAACGACGGATTTCGCATCCATCTCCCAGGTCCATTTGCGGCTGACGCCATTGGCCAGCGTGTCGGTGTATTTCGAGGTCTCCTCGCGGCTTTCCACCGGCTGGTCCATCACCTCGACCCGGCGCAGCCATTTGACCCACATGTTGCCTTCCCAGCCCGGCACCACCAGCCGCACAGGATAGCCATGCTCCTTGCGCAGCGCCTCGCCATTGGCCTTGAAGGCAACCAGCACGTCGTCCATCGCCTTTTCCAGCGGGATCGAACGGCCGTTCGAGGACGCATCCGCGCCTTCCACATAGACCCACTTGCCCTCTGGCTTAACCCCGGCTTCCTCCAGCAATGTCCGCAGGGACACGCCGGAATATTCCATGTTGTGGATCATACCATGGGTGAACTGGGCGCCGTTCAGCTGCGCGCCGGCCCATTCCATGCCGGAATTCGCCGCACATTCGCAGAAATAGACCCGGTTCTCGCGCGGGAACCGCTCCAGATCCGCGTAAGAGAACACCAGCGGCGTATCGACCAGCCCGTTGATCATCAGCCGGTAGTCTTCCTTGCGCAACTCGATGGCGCCGGAATGGTGCCGCTCAAACGCGCAGCCCTGCGGCGTGATTGTCCCGTCCAGCGCATGGATCGGGGTGAAGTTGATCGAGCTGATGGTATCCGCCGTCAGCCATTCCACATTGCGGCGCACCACATCGCTCTCAAACTGGACCGGCAGGCCATAGGGCGTGGCATCCACCCCCTCGCCCAGACCGCTGGCCCAGTCTTGCACTTCGGTAATCAGCGGATCGGGCGCGGCGGCCTTGGCAGCACCTGCCGCAACCGCCCCGGCCCCGGCAGCCGCCGCCCCGGTCAGGAACTGGCGGCGCGAGGGCACCAGGCCTTTGGCATCATCACTCATCTGTCTTTGCCTCCTCACATAGATAAATTCACGTTCGTGAATTCAACTGCGCAAAATTTTTTGTCTTAACCCGCCGGGGCGGGCTTTATCTGCCCCGGCCGGGGCGGGCGCTGATTAAGCGCCAGCCACCTGCACGGAAGTGTTCGGGTTCAGGGTCACAGTGCCGAGCTTGCGGATATGATCCTCGACCACATCCCAGACCATCGGCCCTTCGGTGCCCTCATTCACGCTGGCCCAGCCGGCTACCATATAAGATTTCGCTGGATCAATCGCCTCGCCAGTCTTCAGCAGGGTCATATCGCTGATCCGCTCGCCCTGCGGCTTGGTAATGTCGATGCGGTAGCCCATGCCGCCAATCCGCACCATGTCGCCGCCCTGCTGGTAATAGGGATCCGGGTTGAAGATGTTGTCGGCCACATCTTCAAGAATGACCTTGATGAATTCACCTGTCATCTCCGACCGGTAAGCCGCACCATAAGACATCGAGGTCACGTTCCAGATATCCTCACGCGTGATGTCGTCGCCCGGCACCAGCGACGGCCCCCAGCGCACACCGGGCGACATGGCGATATCCGCTTCCCGCTCGCTCAGCAGCGCATCGCAGATCAGGTCATCCCAGGTGCCGTTAAAGTTACCGCGCCGGTACAAGAGCGTATCAGTCTGGCCGATCACCTCCTCCAGCTGCGCCTTGTAGGGTGCGCGTTCCGCGTCGATCAGCTGGGCCACCGCCGGGTCCGGCGCGATCACGTCCGAGAACACCGGGATCAGCTTGTGCCGCAGCCCCATCAGCTGGCCGTCACGCACATCCAGATCCACGCGGGAGACGAATTTACCGTTCGAACCGGAGGCAATGATATGGGTCTTGCCGACCAGCACCGGCTCGGGCAGCGCGTCATGGGTATGGCCCGACAGGATCACGTCAATGCCCTGCACCTTGCCCGCCATCTTCTTGTCCACGTCAAAGCCATTGTGGCTCAACACCACCACCAGGTCGGCGCCCGCCGCGAGGACCTCATCCACCATGGCCTGCATGTTCTCGTCGCGGATGCCGAACGAATACTCCGGGAACATCCAGCCCGGGTTGGCAATTGGCATATAGGGGAAGGCCTGGCCGATCACCGCCACTTTGGCGCCGCCGCGTTCAAAGAACTTGTAGGGCTTGAACAGCTCGGCCGGCTCGTCCCATTCGGCGTCAAAAATATTCTGGCCAAGAGCGGCAAACGGCAGCCCCTCGACAATCTCATTCACCCGCTCAGACCCAAGCGTGAATTCCCAGTGAAAGGTCATCGCATCCGGCTTCAGCGCGTTCATCACGTTGACCATGTCCTGGCCGGCCGTGTGATGGCAGGTGTAGGAGCCGTGCCAGGTATCGCCGCCATCAAACAACAGCGCATCGGGGCGGTCAGCTCGGATCGCATTGATGATGGTTGCCATCCGGTCCAAGCCCCCGACGCGGCCGTATCCTTTGGCCAGCGAGGCAAAATCATCATAGGTCAGCGCATAGGCTGAGGGGCTGCCATCTGCGATGCCATAGGCCTTGCGGAAATCGGCGCCGGTGATATGCGGCACATGGCCCTTGTTCGTGCCCACGCCGAGATTGACCGACGGCTCGCGGAAATGGATCGGCTTCAATTGCCCATGAATATCGGTCACATGGATCAGGCTGATGTTGCCAAAACTGTCGAACTGCAACAGCTGGTCCTGCGTCAGCGACTGCTGCGCAGCCAGCCGCGCCCAATTGCCAAAGCCTGACGCCCCCACCATGGCCGATGCCGCCATGGAAACCTGCATAAAATCACGGCGCGAGATCATAAGTACCGGTATCCTGTGTGCCCACGCGATATATTCACGTGAATGAATATTTCAAAAGAGAGACGCCCCGCACCTGACAGCAGGCGCGGGGCGCAAAGATCAGTTGCGGACAGAAGGGCCTTCGACCGACAGCCCGTTACCGCGCGAGGCGACATACAGCTCCAGTGCCACAAAATCCGACGAACCCGGTTTATAGGTCTCGGCGCGGGTGTCGCGGATGCAGCCCTTGAACCGCGCATGGGCGGTGTTCAGCTTGGTGTTCTTCAACCGGTACACCGGGAAGCCGTTGATCTGGCCCTGGCTCAGATGGTCGGCGCGGATCATGTTGCCATAATTGTCTTCATGGCAATTGGCGCAAGACAGCTCCAGCTGACCGGTGCGGGTGTAATACATCTCCTTGCCCTGCTCCCAGGTAGACTGGGCGGGACCGTCGATGGCCACATTCACCGGCATACCGCGGGACTGGACGGAAATCAGCGCTTCCATCGCGGCCATCTTGCCGCCGGAGTATTTCCACTTCTCGGCGCCCATCTGGTTTTCGCGGCAGTCGTTGATCTGCATGTTCAGAGTGCGGACCTCGCCGGCGGCCTCGTTCCACTTGGGATACACCGCGCGCACGCCGGCCATGCTGTCCTCCGCATCATCGTGGCAGGACGCGCAGGACTTGCCTTCGGACCCCTCGGCAGTGTTCCAAGTGTCGATCGCCTGATCGACAAAGATCATCGCCGGGTTCTCAAAGTCGTCCATCTGCAGCGCCTGGGTTTCATCCTTGCGGAAGTGCCAGCCCGACATCACCTCATCGATCACATCCGCGATATGCGCAGGTGCCGCGGTCTTGGTGACCATCTCGATCTCTTCGTTGACCACCAGCGTGTCATCGTCGGGGCCTGCGCTCGCGGCCATCGGCAGCGCCAGCACGGCGGCAATTGCTGTGATTGCCTTCTTGTTCATTCCCTGTCCTCCCTTGGGTGCCTGCCCTGCCCGGTTCACACCGGACAGGACGCGTGCCTGAAGATCCGGAACGGATCAGCCGATGGCGATATTCTTCTTGGTGTCATAGACGGCGCCGTCGTCGTCATACCAGGTGAAGACAAACTCACCCGCTTCCGGCACGGTCGCGTCGAACTCGAAATACGGGTTGGTCGAGATCGCAGGCTCCATTGCCACGTCCAGCACCATCGCGCCGTTGAATTCGCAGGTGAAGCGGTTGATGATCGAGCGCGGGATCAGATTGCCTTCCTTGTCCTTGCGCTGGCCGCTTTCCATCTTGTGGCTGATCAGGGTCTTGATGGTGACCGCTTCGCCGGCTGCTGCAGTTTTCGGGACCTTGACGCGGGGTTTAACACCGGATGCCATGTCTTTAATTCTCCTTAAGAAGTCCGTTCAGGGTGCGGGCGGCCTCAGCCGCCGCAGCCGCCGATGGTCACTTTGACGGTGGCGCTGGCCTTGGCGAAAGATCCATCCGCCAGCTTGGCAATGGCAACCACGTCCTGGGTGCCCGCCAGACGGATCCGGGTCGAGGCCGACTGCGCCGCAGCACCAGGACCAAAGTTGAACGTCGCCACGCCCGGGGTCGGGTTGCCGGTGGCCAGCACCATGATCGCGGTGGCGCCTTCGGCGGCCACAGACACCGGAACGGTGTTGCCGTTTTCAGCGATTTCCGGCGCGGTCAGGGTTACGCCGCCCTCGGCGATATCCGCACCGCCAGTAAAGGCCGCAATCCGGTCATCCGCCGCCGCACTCACGCGGAACGGCAGCACGGTTACCATGGCAGCGCCCAGGCCCATCGCCAGGGTCTCACGGCGTGAGAACTCCATCATATCTCTCCTTTGAATTCTCTAAACGCTGCGGGGCACGCAGGGCCCCGCCCGCGCCTTACTCTTCTTTCAGCGTCGCAAGGAATGCGACCACATCCTCAATTTCCTGCGCTGTCAGGATCGGCGGCAGCGGCTCGGTCCCGGCATCGCCGGTATAGGCATCGCCCGGCCGGATGAAACCATCGACCTTGTAAAAGGCCGGCATCATCGTACCCTCAAACGTCATCTTGGCGTTGGCCACCAGGCCGCGCAGCTCTTCCGCGGTCCAGCGGTCGCCGGCGCCATCCAGCGACGGGCCGATCTCGCCATGAAAAGGCACATCTGCCAGCGCAGTCAGCTGGTGGCAGGACACGCAGTTGCCCTTGGACTTGGTGCCAACAACCAGCGCGCCATTGGCAGCATCGCCCGCAACGCCGGTCAGCGGCGCGGCCACTTCGCCATCCTCGCCATACTGCACCGCTTTCGGCGCAACCTCCCCGGCCCAAACCGCACTCCCGGCCAGGCTCAGCGCCAGTGTCAGAGATGTAAGTTTCATGTGTCCTCCCATTGGCTGCCGCTTTTTCCGGGCGGCTTGCTTAGCTGCTGCATACCGTAGGGCACCGCCGGCCCAATACGCAACAACAAATTCATTATTGTGAATTTTTGCGATTTATGCGCCAGACCCCTAGTCCGCGGACCCATTGTTGCGCTCGCGAATCCGGCGCGCGTGGTAGCGCTGGAAATCTTCTCCGTTATCAAGCGCATAACGCTTTTCGTTGACCCATGTAAACATGTCCAGCGTGGTTCCGCCGCCAAATGCGCCCGGCATCATTGCAACCGCTGCTTCGGTGGCTGTGACGTTTTCGCTCACCTCTTCCGGCAGGAACAGAATCGTCGGCGTGAACAAGACACCCCATTTGCGCGCCATGTCCTTTTCCGCCAGCGCCTCACCGTCGAAATCGGTGACCTCGACATCGCCGTATAAATTCAGCTGCACGACAAAGAAATTCTCTTCGATGTACTGGCTGATCTCAGGCCGGGGAAAGACCTCCTCATGCATCTTAGTGCAATAAATGCAGCCGCGCTGTTCAAAGATCAGCGCCAGCCGCTTGCCCTCGCCGTTGGCCTCTTCCAGATCTTCGCGCAGGTCCTTGAAGGTGTCCCGCATCCAGGCCGTTTTGTGCAGCCCGTCATCGCCCAGTTCCGCCGCAGACAGCGGCGCGGCCAGCATCGCCGCCATTAACACTTTCGCAATATTTCTCAGCATGTTGAGCTCCACATTTCACCTAACCAATTGCGCTGAAACCCGGCATCCAGCGGATCATCGCCTCAGCAATCAGCCGCACCCCGCCGGTGGCGATCAGCACCGCAAACAGCACCAGCATTGCGCCCATGCCCTTCTCCACCCAGGCAAAGGCAGCCCGGTGCCGCGCCACCCATCCCAGAAACGGCCTGGCAAACAAGGCCGCCACCACAAAGGGCGCCGTCATGCCCAGCCCGTAAACCAGCAACAAAACCCCGCCGCGCCAGATATCCCCCAGTCCCGAGGCGATCATCAGGATCGACGCCAGCGCCGGCCCCACGCAGGGCGTCCAGCCAAAGCCGAACGCCAGCCCCATCAGATAGGCGCCCAGTACCGAGGACGGCTCCGCAGAACTCTCCATCCGCGCTTCACGGTACAGCAGCGGGATTTTCACCACCCCCAGAAAATGCAACCCGAACAGCAACAGCAACGCCGCCGCGCCATATGAAAGCACCTCCAGATACTGCCCGAACAGCTGCCCCAGCGCGGTCGCCCCCATGCCCATCAGCATGAACACCGTTGTGACCCCGGCGGCAAAACAGACAGCCGACACCAGCAGCCGCCGCTGCGCACCTGCAGCAATCGCCCCGTCCCCGCGCAGCTCTGCCATCGACAGCCCGCCCATGTAGGACAGGTAAAACGGCACCATCGGCAGAATGCAGGGGGTGAAAAAGCTCAGCAAACCTGCGATCAAGGCGCCGAACAGGGATATTTCCAGCATCAAGTCCCCCAGTCGCCCCACAACAACGTTATCCGGGCCCGGCTTGTGTCATTCACATATTCGAATTATGTTGTTTCAATAACAACCGTCAACAGATGGAATGACACGAATGCGCCACCTTCGGCAACTGGCAGCCGCCGCAGCGGCGGTCTGGTTTTCCCTTCCCGCCTGGGCGGCTGAACTGGTGATGGTTGAACAGGCAGGCTGCGAATGGTGCGCCCGCTGGAACGAAGACATCGCCCCGATCTACCCCAAAACGGCCGAGGGCAAATTCGCTCCTCTGCGCCGGGTGGATCTGCGCGCCCTGCCCGATGATCTGCAGGTTGCCCGCCGGGTCATGTTCACCCCGACCTTCCTGATTGTCGAGGACGGCCTGGAACAGGCCCGGCTTGAAGGCTATCCGGGTGAAGATTTCTTTTGGCCCTTGCTTGCAGATTTGTTAAGCGCTCATACGGGATATGTTGATAATACGCACACTCAGGGCGGCAGCTGACCGCCCCGGCAGGGGTCAAGCAGAGGAGTGCGGCGCCAGCGCGCCGCTCAGGAGACGACAGATGGCATTACCGCAGTTTTCCGCCGACATGGAACCGGAAGAAATGGACAGGATGGTGGACAACGCCACCAAGGCCTCCAACTTCCTCAAGGCGATCAGCCATGAAGGCCGGCTGATGATCCTGTGCCATCTGGTCTCGGGTGAAAAATCAGTGACCGAACTGGAAGAGCTGCTGTCGGCCCGCCAGGCTGCCGTGTCCCAGCAATTGTCCCGTCTGCGCCTGGAGGGCCTGGTCATTCCCCGCCGGGAAGGCAAGGCAATCTTCTACCGCCTCGCTGACGACAAACCCCGCCGCATGCTGGAAACGGTCTATGACCTGTTCTGCAAGGACAGCGGTTGAGGCCCGATTGAAATCCCCGCATGTTTGACTTCCTGACAGAACACCAGCTGGCCGCCTGCATCGGGCTGCTGGGCGGTGTGCTGCTGGGTCTTGCCGCGCGTCTGGGCCGGTTCTGTACTCTGGGCGCGATCGAAGACCTGCTGTACGGCGGCTCCTCCCTGCGGATGCGGATGTGGGGCGTGGCCATCGGCGTGGCGGTCACTTCCAGCTTTACGCTGATCGGGCTGGGGCTGGTGGATGCCGGGCAATCCTTTTACTTGTCGATCCGCTGGATGCCCGCTGCCTCGATCCTTGGCGGGCTGATGTTCGGCTATGGCATGGCGCTCAGCGGCAACTGCGGATACGGCGCCATCGCCCGGCTGGGGGGAGGCGATCTGCGCAGCTTTGTGATTGTGCTGGTGATGGGCGTCTCCACCTATGCCGTGCTGGCTGGCCCCCTCGCCCCGTTGCGCAACCTGTTCTTCGAACAACAGGAGGTCACCTCCGAAATCCCGCCGGGACTGGCCCATTACGCCGCCGCCTGGAGCGGCCTGCCTGTTGCTGCGATTGGTGTCACCGCGGGCGTGCTGATCCTCTTGGCCACGCTCGCCAACGCGGAACTGCGCGCCGACGGACAAGCGCTGTTCTGGTCTGCCGTGGCCGGACTGGCCATCACCTCCGGCTGGGCTGGCACGACCCTGATCAACGCCGAAGGGTTCGAAGCGCTGCCAGTTGTCTCGCACTCCTTCTCGGCCCCTTTGGGCGAGACGATCCTTTGGACCATGACCGGATCTTTACGCCCTCTGTCCTTTGCCGTTGGTTCCATCGCCGGAGTCTGGACCGGCGCCTTCATCGGGTCGCTCCTTAAGGGGCACTTCCGCTGGGAAGCCTGTGAGGACCCGCGCGAGCTGCGCCGCCAGATCATCGGCGCCGCCATCATGGGCGCAGGCGCCGTGGTCGCCATGGGCTGCACCGTCGGCCAGGGTCTCAGCGCGTTTTCGCTGCTGGCGGTCTCGGCACCCGTCACCATGCTGGCAATCTTTGCAGGTGCCGCAATTGGCCTGCGCCAGCTGATCGAAGGCTTCCGCCCGGCAGAATAACCCGCTGTCCCCGCGGGGACAGGCCGCAATACCCGCAGTTGCCCAAGGGAAAACAGCCGCATTTCTTCTGGCCGAAAGTATCCCGGGGGTACGGCGGCAGGCCCCCGTACGTCCGCAGCAGCTTTCAAAGCCCGGCGCACGTGACAATATGGTAAAGTCTCATTAACCACTATTCACCTGTTACAAGCCTGCCCATGATGACCCGGGTCCGCTGCATTGCGGCAAAAACTGCTGAGACTTTGGAGACCGCGATGGACCGCAAGCAGATCATTGACGCCGCGCAGACCGGCAACAAGGGTGAAGCCTTTGAAGCCTTTGACGATATTCCCGCCAACCCGAACCTGACCCGCACTATCGGCGATGTAATCGCGGCCCGCTATGACCGCCGGGAGATGCTGAAAGGCCTGCTGGGGGTCTCCGCCACCACTGCCTTGTTCGGCGCCACCGCTCTCACCGCACCGCGCAAGGCCGCAGCGGTCGGCACAGCAGCGGAAAGCCGCTATGCCTTTGACGAACTGGCCTGGGGCAACGACGAAACCCACCACGTGGCCGAAGGGTATGACGCGGACATCCTGTTGCGCTGGGGCGATCCGATCACTGCCGATGCGCCGGGCTTCGACGTGATGAACCAATCGGCCGGGGCCCAGCTGCAGCAGTTCGGCTACAACAACGACTATGTGGGCTTTACCCCGCTGAACGCCGAGGGCACCCGTGGCCTTTTGTGCGTGAACCACGAATACACCAACGAGGAGGTGATGTTCCCCGCCCTGGGCCGCCAGGACAAGGCAGATTTTGCCGGCATGACACGCGAACTGGTGGACATCGAGATGGCAGCCCATGGCGGCTCGGTTGTGGAAATCACCCGCGGCGCAGATGGCAAATGGGCGGTGGTCCGGGACGGCAGGATGAACCGCCGCATCTCGCCGCTGAACAGCGTGACGACCATTGACGGCCCTGCTGCGGGTCACCCCCGGATGCAAACCAGTGCAGATCCCAGCGGCACGCAGGCCATCGGCACATTGAACAACTGCGCCGGCGGCATGACCCCCTGGGGCACCTGGCTGATGGCCGAGGAAAACTTTCACGGCTATTTCTGGACGGACAGGCTGGACGCAGACGGCAAGCCGGACCTGTCGGATCAGCCTGAGGCTGCTCAGATGAAACGCTACGGTGTGCCGGGCCGCTGGTATGCCTGGGGCAAATTCCACGATCGCTTCAACATCGACAAAGACCCCAATGAGGCCAACCGTTTCGGCTGGGTTGTTGAGGTTGATCCGCGCAATCCGGAGGCCAAGCCGGTCAAACACACTGCACTGGGCCGCTTCCGGCACGAAGGCGCGGAGACGGCGACCTCCAAGGAGGGCCATTTGGTGGTCTACATGGGGGATGATGCGCGGTTCGACTACCAATACAAATATGTCTCCAAGGGCGTGGTGTCGGACGACCCTGCGGCCAATTCAAACCTGCTGCGCGACGGCACGCTTTACGCAGCCCGTTTTGACGCAGACGGCAGTGTTCACTGGCTGCCGCTGGTGCATGGCGAGGGCCCGCTGACGGCTGAGAACGGCTTTGCCAGCCAGGCTGACGTTCTGATCGATGCGCGCCTGGCGGCGGATGCGCTGGGCGCCACGCCGATGGACCGCCCCGAGGATGCAGCCCCCCGCGGCGACGGAACTGCCTATATCATGCTCACGAACAACACCCGCCGCAAAGCTGGCCGGACCGATGCGGCCAACCCGCGGGCAGAGTCGCGGTTCGGCCATATCATCGAAATCAAGGAAGACGGCGGCGACCATGCAGCGGCCCGCGGCAGCTGGTCGATCCTGGTGAAATGCGGGGATCCGAAAATTGCCGAAGTGGGCGCTGCATGGAATCCGGAAACTTCGGAAAACGGCTGGTTCGGGTCACCCGACAATTGCGCTTTTGACGCAGATGGCCGCCTCTGGGTCGCCACCGACCAGGGACGGAAGTGGGACAAGACCGGCAAGTCGGACGGGCTGTACGGGGTTGAGACCGAAGAAAGGCTGCGCGGCCATTCCAAGCTGTTCTTCCGCTGTCCGGCAGGCGGCGAACTGTGCGGCCCCTATTTTACGCCGGATGGCGAGACATTGTTTCTGGCTGTGCAGCACCCGGGCACCGATGGCACCAAGGCGCTGGAGGGGTTTGAGCGCGCGTCGACGTTTGAGGATCCCGCCACACGCTGGCCGGATTTCGACCCGGAAATGCCGCCCCGCCCCGCGGTGGTAGTGGTAACCAGACAGGGCGGCGGCAAAATCGCCGCCTGAGATGAAGGTCAACTGGAGGTCCGTGATGCATTTGAAACGCCTGGCCGCTGCCCTGATCCTTGCAGCCTCTGCCGCTGCAGCCGGAAATATCGCGCCACGCGACGGCTGGGCCGTGCATGAGACGTCCAAACCCTATGAACAGCTGATCCAGGACGTCAAAGCCGCGGCCAAGGCCGAGGGACTGGGGGTGGTGACCCAGGCAGGCCCCACCAAGGCCGCCGCCGCCCGCGGCATTACCATACCCGGAAACCGGGTGATCGGTCTGTTCAACAACGATTTCGCGGTCAAAATCCTGGCGCTCTCCACCGCCGCAATGATCGAAGCGCCGGTACGCTTGTATGTCACCGGGGAAGAGAACGGCAGTGCAACGCTCGCCTACAAACTGCCCTCGCATGTCTTTGCGCCCTACACGGATGAAGGCGGCGACGCGCTGAAAGCTCTGGCAGAGCAGCTTGACCGCCGTTTTGCACTGATTGCTGAAAGAGCACGGAAATAGCCGCACTTCTTTCTGGTCTTAAATACTCCCGCCGGAGGCCTGGCGCATGAAATGCGCCAATTTCCGCCGCAACACGCCTCACACTGACGTGAGAGGGCTTGCGCGCGGCCGCATCCTCAGCAATCTGATGGCAAATCAACGGATTGGACCGACAAGATGACAGAGATCCTGCGCACAGCTGACGTTCTGGCCCGGCGCCTGTATCAGGCAGGCTGCCGTCACGCCTTTGGCATGCCCGGCGGCGAGGTGCTGACGCTGGTGGATGCACTGACACGCGCGGGCATCGCATTTCACCTGGCCAAGCATGAAAACTGCGCAGGTTTCATCGGCGAAGGGGTGCACCATTCTGACGGCGCGCCGGTCATTCTGGTTGCCACCCTCGGCCCCGGCGCGCTGAACGGCATCAATGTGGTCGCCAACGCCCATCAGGACCGGGTGCCGATGCTGGTGCTGACCGGCTGTGTCGACGCAGCAGAGGAGCAAAGCTATACCCATCAGGTGCTTGACCACCGCGCGGTGTTCACCCCGATCACCAAGGCGACCTTCCGGCTGGATGCAGAGGCTGCCGATCTGATCGCAGACAAGGCGGTCGCCATCGCAACAGAACCGCGCAACGGACCTGTGCATATCGACGTGCCGATTTCAATCGCAGATGCGCCGGCAAAGGACCGCGGCCTCCGCCGTGCGCCTGCAAGTGCCAGTGTGCCAAGCGGCGAAGCATTGGCGCAGGCGCGTGACTGGCTGGCCGCGACAGAGCGCCCGCTGGCGGTGATTGGTCTTGATGCGCTGCAGGAGACTGCAGGCGCCGCCATCCGTTCCCTGGTCGAGAAACACCAGATCCCTTTTGTCACCAGCTACAAGGCCAAGGGGATCCTTTCCGAGGACCATCCGCTGTGCCTTGGCGGCGCGGGCCTGTCGCCGCTGGCAGACAAACACCTGCTGCCGCTGCTGCGGGAGGCTGATCTGATCCTCTCCATCGGCTATGACCCGATTGAAATGCGCCCCGGCTGGCGCAATGTCTGGGATGTGAAAAGCCAGAACGTGATCGACATCGCACCTGAAGCCAACACCCATTACATGCACCAGGCCGGACTGAACTTCCTGACCGCCATCGCGCCAACGCTGGCGGCTCTCTCCAAAGACACGGCCACACGCGAAACCTGGGCCAATGGCCGCCCCGCCGCCGTGAAAGCCGCGCTGGCCGAAGCTTTCCCCCATGATGACAACTGGGGTCCGGCAGGCGTGATTGCCGAATGCCGCGCAACCTTGCCGCCGGAGACTCTTGCCACTGCCGACAGCGGCGCACACCGGATCCTGCTGAGCCAGATGTGGGACTGCTCCGAGCCACGCGGGCTGATCCAGTCCTCAGGCCTTTGCACCATGGGCTGTGCGGTGCCATTGGCGATCGGGCGCAAGCTAGCACAGCCAGAGCGCCCCGTTGTCAGCTTTTCCGGCGATGCGGGTTTCCTGATGGTGGCGGGTGAACTCTCGACCGCGGCGGAACTGGGCGTGGCGCCAATCTTTGTGGTCTTCGCAGACGCCAGCCTTGCCCTGATCGAGTTGAAACAACGCCAGCGGCAGCTCACCAATGGCGGGGTGGATTTTGCAGAGCACGACTTTGCCGCGATGGGCCGGGCGTTTGGCGGCAACGGGATGACGGTCACTAACCGTTCGGAATTGCGCGCCGCCCTGCTGGACGCGATGAAAGCAGACACATTCACCGTCATCTCGGCCTTGATCGAGCGCGGAGGCTATGATGGCCGGATCTGACCCTCTTCCCCATGGCGCGCTCAAAGGTGTCAAGGTGCTGGACCTCTCCCGCATCCTGGCAGGCCCCACCTGCACCCAGCTTTTGGGCGACCTTGGCGCCACGGTGATCAAGGTTGAAAACCCAAAGACCGGCGGCGATGACACCCGCCAGTGGGGGCCGCCCTATGTGACCGATGCAGACGGCAACCAATCCGATCTCTCCGCCTATTTCATGGCCGCCAATCGCAACAAACGCTCGGTTGCCATTGATATCGCTACAGAAGACGGCCAGCAGGCCATCCGCCGCCTGGCGGCAGAGGCCGACATTCTGATCGAGAATTTCAAGCCCGGCGGCCTCGCAAAATACGGGCTTGATTATGCCAGCCTCAAGGATGATCTGCCCGGCCTGATCTATTGCTCGATCTCGGGCTACGGCCAGACCGGCCCCAACAGCCACAAGCCCGGCTATGACATCATGGCACAGGGGTTCGGCGGCATCATGTCGCTGACCGGCGAACCTGACGGCCAGCCGATGAAGGCCGGCGTCGGCATCGCCGATGTGATGTGCGGCATGTATGCCTGTATCGGCATCCTCAGCGCCCTGCACCACCGCGAGAAAACCGGCGAAGGCCAGCAGATCGACCTGGCACTGGTCGATGCTCAGATCGCCTGGCTGATCAACGAAGGTGTCGCCTATCTGAACACCGGCCAGATCCCCGAACGCCGCGGCAATGAGCATCCCAGCATCATGCCCTACGGTGTTTATGAGACATCGGACGCCCATGTGATCCTTGCGGTTGGCAACGACAGCCAGTTCCAGCGTTTCATGGCGTTTCTTAAGCTGGAAGGCCTGGCCGAGGACCCGCGCTTTGCCACCAATCCGGCCCGGCTGCAGCACCGTGACGCGCTGAATGCGATCCTGATCCCGTCGGTGCAGCGGTTCACCACGGAGGAGGTTCTGGGCGCGATGGAGGCCCGCAAGGTTCCCGCCGGCCCGGTGCAGAATCTGGAGACGCTGTTTGCCACCGATCAGGTCGCGGCCCGCGATATGGCCATCGGCATGGACACCGCTGCCGGCCCTGTCAAATTGCTGGGCAACCCGCTGAATTTCTCCCGCACGCCCGTAACATACCGCCATGCGCCGCCCCGCTGCGGCGAGGCGACAGAGGAGATTCTGAGGGCAAGCGCCCCCTTTGGAGCCCCGTGACCCCGCAGATCCGCGGCGGCTTTCCGCCAAGTGTTACAATTTCCGGCAAATCACCGCCAAAACGGCAGTGATTTCGCTGCCCGTCAACCCTTCCGCTTGCAAAAATTTCCCCGGAAATCTTACACACCCGGCGAATTTGACTGTCAGGCGCACACAGGCCATCACCAAACCGCGAGCGGGGTTCGCCCGGACCAATCCGATGAACTACTCTTTCATCAGGACACGGAACCCGCGCTTATTTTGAGAAAGATTGGACTCCCATGATGCATGATATTTTCGGCCAAGACAGCAGCCTGACCGATGCAGCCGCGCTGCAGGATTGGAATGGCGTGCAGATGGGGGTTCTGGCCCACGCCGCTGTCACCGCAGATCATCTTGGCGCGGTGCTGAAATCGGCGCCTGAGTTTGCCTTGGCCCATGCGATCAAGGGGTTGTCCCTGCTGATGCTGGGCCGCAGGGAACTGCTGCCGACCGCGCAGGAGGCTTTGCGCGACGCCAAGGCGCAGTACGAGGGCGCTTTGCCGCGCGAGCGCAAATATGTGGATGCCTTGGAAAACTGGCTGGCCGGCCGCCCCAGCCAGGCGATCCGCCGGATGGAAGAGGTGCTGGATGTGTTCCCGCAGGACACACTGGCGATGAAGCTCAGCCATGGCATCCGCTTCATCCTTGGCGACCCCGAGGGTATGCGCTCATCTGTTGAACGGGTGATGCCCGCTTACGCGCCGGATCACGCGGGCCGCGGTTATCTGTTGGGCTGCCACTCCTTTGCGCTGGAGGAAACCGGCGAATTTGAACGCGCGGCCAATTCAGGCCGCCAGGCGCTGTGGATGGCGCCGGACGATGCCTGGGGGTTGCATGCGGTGGCGCATGTGCATGATATGACCGGCAACGCCAAATCGGGGCTGGACTGGCTGCATGGCCGCGAAGAAGCCTGGGCCCATTGCAACAACTTCCGCTACCACGTCTGGTGGCACAAGGCGCTGATGCATCTGGACCTGGGCCAGATGGACGACGCACTGGCGCTTTACGACACCGAGGTGCGCAAGGACAAAACCGACGATTACCGCGACATCTCCAACGCCACCTCTTTGCTGGTGCGGCTGGAGCTGGAAGGCGTCGATGCCGGCAACCGCTGGGAAGAGCTGTCAGAGCTGTGCGCCAACCGCACCGAGGACGGCAGCCTGATCTTTGCCGATCTGCATTATCTTCTGGCCCTCACCGGCCATCGCAAAGAGGACGCCCACAAGCTGGTTCAGCGCATTCACACCGACGCCAAACAGGGCGGATCCGAGGCCTGCGAGCGCATGGCCGACCCGGGCTGTGCTGCCGCTGACGGGCTGGAGGCCTTTGGCGACGGCAATTACAAATCCGCTTTCAACCATTTGTCCGCGGCCCGCGGCAGCATGCAGCTGGCCGGCGGCAGCCACGCGCAACGCGATGTTTTCGAACGCATTACCATTGATGCCGGCCTGCGCGCAGGACAGCTTGACGCGGTCGAGGCAATCCTGGATGACCGCCGTGCTAAACGCGGCGGCGCCGAAGACAATTATGCGCTTGCCCGCCGCACCCTGATCGCCGAAGGCCGGAACTCGTCCGGTGCTGCAAGCGTTCCAGCTGAATAAGACCTTCAAGGACCAAAAACACAGATGTCCAGCGTTGCGCCCTTCCCCGGGCCTCAGAAAGACCCTGCTGCCAACCGTGCAGCCCCTCCGCCGCAAGCGGTCCAGCCGCGTGTGCGCGATCCGCGGCTCGACTTCTACCGCGGCATTGCGATGTTCATCATCCTGGCGGCCCATATCCCGGGCAACCGCTGGACCGGCTGGATCCCGGCCCGTTTCGGGTTCTCGGACGCAACCGAGATTTTTGTGTTCTGCTCCGGCATGGCCTCGGCCATTGCCTTTGGCGGCTCTTTTGCACGCCAGGGCTGGTGGCTGGGCACGGCCCGCGTTGCCTTTCGCTGCTGGCAAGTGTTCTGGGCCCATATCGGCCTGTTCTTCTTCATCGCCATGTCGCTGGCGGCGATTGATGTCTATGGCGGATTTGAAAAGAGCTATATCAACTCGCTGAATCTGGGCCATTTTTTCAAGGACCCGGCGCCGCAGCTGGTGGGGCTGTTCACCCTGACCTATGTGCCCAACTACTTTGACATCCTGCCGATGTATCTGGTGGTGCTGATGCTGATGCCGCTGATGATGGGGTTGGAAAAGATCGGTCTTTGGGCCGTGGCCGCCGTATCCGTGCTGATCTGGCTGACCGCCAACCCCTATATGATCGGTCTGGGTCCGGACGGCGTCTCGCTGCCCGCAGAACCCTGGTCGGAACGGGAATGGTTCTTCAACCCCTTCGGCTGGCAGCTGCTGTTCTTCACCGGCTTTGCCTTCATGAAGGGCTGGCTGCCGAAGCCGCCGGTCTCCAAAGTGCTGATCGTGCTGGCCGCTGCCTTCCTGATCCTGTCGGCGCCTTATGGCTCGTGGAAAGTCTTTACCTGGGTCAAAGCCGCCAGCCCGGACCTGGCCGATCTGATCAAGCCGGGCCGCGATGCCATCGGCGAGTGGCGCGAAAAAACCGACTTCGGCCTGCTGCGCTACACTCACTTTCTGGCGCTAGCTTATCTCGGCTGGGTCGCCGCAGGGGAAGGCGGCAAGCGGCTGATCGCCTCCGGCACTTCAGCGGCGGCGCGTATCTGGACGGTTTTGCTGAAGATCATCACCAAGGTCGGCCAGCAATCGCTTGCGGTGTTTGTATTCTCAATGGCGCTGGCGCGGTTCATCGGCTTTGCGCTTGACCAGACCGACCGCGCGGTTATGACCACGGCATTCGCCAATCTGTTTGGCTTTTTCCTAATCATTGGTTGCGCTTATGGCGCTGCCTGGTTCAAGTCCCAGCCATGGAGAGCCAAGAAATGAGCTCTTTCTCCCGCCGTACCTTTCTGGCCGCCGCGCTTGGCAGCACTGCATTGGCGGCAGTGCCGTCCGTGGCAAGCGAGGCCACGCCCTTTACCCGCGATGTGGTGGTGGCCAAGGCCCGCGCGCTGGCCGCGAAACCCTATGCCGAACGCCCGATGGTGCCGCAGGACTGGCTGGACCAGTCTTATGACGATTACAAATCGCGCTGGTTCCGCACCAAGGATGCGCTGTGGTCCAAGACCGACCGCAGCTATAACGTCGATTTCTTCCTGCCCGGTCTCTATTTCCCGCGCGCCATTCAGATCAACACAGTGGCGGATGGCATGGCCGAGCGTATCGGCTTTGACCTGTCGCTGTTCGACAAGAACGACAAGGCGCCGGATCTGACGACCGAGGGCGACCTGGGCTATTCCGGCCTGCGCCTGCGCACCGATCTGGATCACCCGGACAAAAAAACCGAGTTCTGCGTGTTCCAGGGCGCCAGCTATTTCCGCGCCATCGGCACCGGCAACGCCTATGGGCTGTCGGCCCGCGGACTGGCGCTGAAAACCGCCGACCCCGAGGGCGAGGAATTCCCCGAGTTCATCGAATTCTGGCTGGAGGCGCCTGCCCCCGGCCAGCGCTCGATGGTGGTGCATGCGCTGATGGATTCGCCCTCCGTGACCGGCGCCTACCGGTTCACCATCACCCCCGGCAGCAGCGCGGTGATGGATGTGGAGGCGACGCTGTTCGCCCGCGAAGAGCTGAGCCATGCAGGTCTTGCGCCGCTGACTTCGATGTTCCTGTTCGACGCCACCAACCGCAACCGTTTCGACGACTTCCGCCCGGCGGTGCATGACAGCGACGGGCTGCTGGTTCTGAACGGCAATGGCGAAACCCTGTGGCGGCCGCTGGCCAATCCCACGCGGCTGCAGGTTTCATCCTTCGTGGATGAAAACCCGCAGGGCTTCGGCCTGATGCAGCGCCCGCGCAAACTGTCCGAATTCAACGACCTGGAAGCCTTTTATCACAACCGCCCCTGCCTGTGGGTCGAACCCAAGGAAGACTGGGGCAAAGGCGCCGTCACCCTAGTGGAAATCCCCGCCGACAAGGAAATTTACGACAATATCGTTGCCTATTGGCGGCCGCGTGAACCCTATGCTGCCGGGTCCGAAGTGAATCTGAATTACCGTCTCACCTGGGGCGAAGAGCCGGTGCTGTCGATGCCGCGGGTGATCGACACGGCAGAGGGCGCGCGGATCTTTGGCGGGCCGGGCCGGATCATAACCATTGATTTCGATGCCCATCCGCTGTTTGACGGCGGGCCGGACACTCTTGACGTCCACATCCACTCTCCCCATGTGGCGACCAGCGAAGGCGTGCTGCAGCGCAACCCGGAAACCGGCGGTCTGCGGCTGGCCTTCTACTTCGACCCCGGCGAGCGGGATCACGTTGAACTTCGCGCCCAGCTCAGGAAGGACGGCAATGCCGCTTCCGAGGTCTGGCTTTACAGGTGGACCGCATGAACACATGTGATCTGATGCCCCCGGAACAGCCCCTGGCAATGCCGGAACAGGACTTCAGCAAGGACTTCCGCGATACCGAGGCCCCCGGTGGTGCCGCCCCGCGGCAGGTGGCGCTGTGGCGGCTGCTGGCGTTTTCGCCGGCGATGCTGGCGACCGGTGTCCTCACCTGGGTGATGCGGGGCTGGTTCACCGCCGACGGGTTTTCGCTGCTGGAGCTGATCCTGCTGGCACTGATCGCCTTCAACTTCTTCTGGATCGCCTTCACGGTTTCCACCGTTCTGCTCGGCCTCTACGGGCTGTCGCGCCGGGAAAAGACCGTCACCCGCGGCCCGGCCCGTCCGATGAAGGTGGCGCTGCTGATGCCGGTCTACAACGAGGTGCCCTGGTATGTGCTGGGCAACGCCCAGACCATGCTGCAGGAACTGCACGGCCGCGGCGGCCAGCATGAATACGCAATGTTCATCCTCTCGGACACCCGCGACGACGCGATTGCCGGACAGGAACGCGCCAGTGTCGAGGCGCTGCGGACGATGCTGCCGCAGGGCACCGAGCTTTATTACCGCCGCCGCGCCGACAACGAGGGCCGCAAAGTCGGCAATATCTCCGACTGGGTGCGCCGCTGGGGGGCTGATTACGAGGCGATGCTGGTGCTGGATGCCGACAGCCTGATGACCGGCCGTGCCATTGCCCGGCTGGCCGATGCGCTGTCGCGCGATCCAAGCGCCGGCCTGATCCAGAGCTACCCGCAGCTGATAGGCGCGCAATCGGTCTTTGGCCGCATGCAGCAGTTTGCCAATGGCGTCTATGGCTTGGCGCTAGCCGAGGGGCTGGCCCGCTGGGCCGGGCACGAGGGCAACTACTGGGGCCACAACGCCATCATCCGCACCCGCGCCTTTGCCGCCTGCGCAGGGCTTCCCCTGCTGCGTTCGCGCTTTGGCGGCGGCGATAAACTGATCATGAGCCATGATTTCGTCGAGGCAGGCCTGCTGCGCCGGGCCGGCTGGTCGGTGCGCTTCCTGCCCCGCATCCGCGGCTCCTACGAGGAAACCCCGGCCACCCTGATCGACCACATCCTGCGCGACCGCCGCTGGTGCCAGGGCAACCTGCAGCACCTGAACCTGCTGCATGCCAAGGGCTTCCGCGCGATCTCGCGCTTCCACCTCTTTGCCGGTGCAATCGGCTATCTGATGGCACCGGTGTGGTTTGCGCTGCTGGTGCTCTGGGCCATCATCGGCCGCAGCGAGGAAGCCTCGGTCATCAGCTACTTCAGCGAAGCCAATCCCTTCCGCCCCAGCTGGCCGGACATGTCCGAGCCCAAGCATGTGCTGGTGATTATCCTGATCTACGCCATGCTGCTGGCGCCCAAGATGCTGGCGGCAGTGGCGCTGCCGCTGACCGGCAGCCGGTTTTCCGAATACGGCGGGCGTGCGCATTTCGCGCTGTCCTTTGTGTCCGAAGTGTTTCTGGCCATCCTTTATGCGCCAATCCTGATGGTGCAGCAGATGATTGCGGTGTTCCGCACTGCCCTCGGGCTGCAGCGCGGCTGGGAGCCGCAGGCGCGCGACGGCGGCAGCTACTCCTTGCGCACACTGGCGGCCTGCCACGCGCTGGAATCCGTCAGCGGCGTTGCGCTCTGGGCCGGGATCCTGTCGGGCACGGTGTCGCTGTGGCTGGCTCCGATTGCGCTGTCGCTGGTGCTGGCGGTGCCGCTGTCGGCGCTGTCCGGTGTAAAGACGGTGAACCGCATCCGCAACTGGATGGCCACACGGGAGGAGTTCAGCGAACCCCAGATCACCCGCGCCGCCCGCATCGCGCGGGCTGATCTGAAAGCCCTGCTGGACAACAGCACCGCCCGCAGCACCCCGGCGGAGTAACCTGGCAGAGTAAACTGGCAAGCCGGCCGGGCATCCCGCGCCCGCAGGATGCCCGGCTGCGCCGGGACACCCTTGGCGGTCTTGGGCAGGGCGCCGCGCTGACGCGCGGCGCGGCTGCGCCAAGTGTCCGCTGCAATCCTCAAATGCCAGCCTTGCGGCGGCATGTAACAGCAGCGCGTCCGCAGGGCGCGCTGCCTGGCCCAACACTTTGATGGAAATCTCTGATTTCGGTCAAAGGGGCGGGAGCGCCCCGCCTTTTGCAGGCACACCCGTAACGTCAGCGCACGGCCGGTTCATCCTCGAACCAATCGGCCATCAGGCCCGCCCAAGTCCTGGGTACAGTATGGCCGCCGTCAAACAGCACCAGTTCGATCTCTGCACCCGCGCCGCAATTCCAGCGGCGGTGCAGCAACCCGCTCTCGCTCCAGGCCTTTGCCGGCGCGTGCGACGCGCAGCCGTTGGCCTCGCGCCAAACCTCCAGACCGGCAAAGACATCGCCCTGCTCCCAGCGCCCGCCGCCAAGAATACGCCCCTCCAGCGGCACCACTTCATCGCGCCAGCCGTGGGTTTGCAACAAACGTACCGGCCCTTCGCAGGTCTCAGGCTGAGGCCGCCAGAACGCACCGGAGACCGGTGCATAAGCCGCAAACGCCGCCGGGTCGCTGCACGCCAGATAATGCACCATAAAGGCACCCGCTGAGAACCCCGCGAGAACAGTCTGCGCAGAGGATGTGCCGAACCGGTCCGCGGCATCCGTCAGCACCGACGCAAAAAACGCACCCTCGTCGCGGCCCTCATCGAAGGGGCCAAAGCCCCAGGATTGCGGCCCGCTGCCGTCACGGCTGCGCCCCTCCGGGGCAATCACCGCATAGCCGCGTCCGGTCAGACCGCCGATCAGCGCCTTGTTGCGCAGCACCTGCGCGCCACTGCCGCCGTAACCGTGCAGGAACATCACCACCGGCGGCGGCGTGTTCGCATCAGCGGGCAGCGCGATGTGATACGCCCCATCCGCAACCTCGCAAGCGCCGGCCTCCGGCCCGCAGCCCGCAACAGCCGCGCCGCTCCACACCGCAGACAGCAGCGCTGCTGCGGCAGTTGATTTCCATGGTTTCATCATCACTCCCATCGGGCCACCGGCAAGTTGGCGGCAATCCAGCCAGGTCCTGCGCCGGACCCCAGCATGCCCTCGGGCACGTCGATCACGTTGCTGAAGCCCGCTTGGGCCAGGGCCAGCGTCAGCCGGGCCGACCGCACCCCGCGGGCGCAGATCAGCGCCACAGGCACCGCCGGGTCCGGCCCCGCCGCGGTTTGCAAGGCTGCGATAAAATCATCGCGCCGCATGTCAATCTGATGACTGCCGACCGGCACCCCGGAGGCGCGCCATTCCTGCGGCGTACGGATATCAATCAGGGTAATCTCACCGGCCTGCGCCTGGGCAAAGGCCTCGGCCACGGTCAGACGCGGGTGGTCATGGTCCGGGGGCTGCCTGCGCTGCCACCAGATGCCGGCGCCGGCCGCCGCTGCAACACCGCCCAGCAGCGCCAGACGGCGGGACACCCCATGCTTGCCTATGTTATTCTGCACCGCCATCCGGCCGCGTCCCCTTTCGTCCAGGCGGCCCGGAACCGGGCCCTCGCCCCATGATTTAGCAGGCCGGGCCGCCGCAATCACCAGAAACAGGCCAATACCGCCGGTCAAGTTCTTGTTATTGGACGGACACTGCCCAATTATGGCCCGAACGAGCGTAAGATTCCCGCCGCTGGCTGCGTCATTATTACCGCAACCGGCCCGGCGGGGGTGGTTCTAGGCAAGAAAATTGCTTAGCACTGGTCCAAAAACGACGCGCCAACCCGACAGGAGACCTGCACGTGTCCCTATTCCTGATTGCGGCCCTGCCCTTTCTCGGAGCCGTCTTCCCAGCGCTGTTGATCCGCGCGGGACGCAATGCGGCCGCCTCAGCCGCCGGTCTGACGACTTTGCTCGCCTTCATCGGGCTTATGCTGCATATCCCGGCAGTGTTCCGGGGTGAAACAGTTCATGCCTCCGTGGACTGGCTGCCTGCGCTGGGCCTGAATGCCAATTTCTTTCTCGACGGGCTTGGGTTCCTGTTTGCGGCAATGATCCTGGGCATTGGCCTCTTGATCATCCTTTACGCCCGGTACTACCTGTCGCGCGAAGACCCGATGGGCCAGTTCTACAGCTACCTTCTGCTGTTTCAGGGCGCGATGGTTGGCATCGTTCTGTCAGACAACATCCTGCTTTTGCTGGTATTCTGGGAGCTGACCTCGCTCAGCTCGTTCCTGCTGATCGGCTACTGGAAGCACCTGCCCGAAGGCCGCCAGGGCGCGCGGATGGCGCTGACGGTGACCGGCTCCGGCGGGCTGGCGATGATTGCCGGCATGCTGATCCTGGGCCATATCGCGGGCTCCTATGACCTCAGCGTGATCCTGCAGAACAAGGAGGCGATTCAATCCTCGCCGCTGTATCTGCCCGCTCTGATCCTGATCCTGCTGGGCGCCTTCACCAAGTCGGCGCAGTTCCCGTTCCATTTCTGGCTGCCGCATGCGATGGCCGCGCCCACGCCTGTCTCGGCCTATCTGCATTCGGCCACTATGGTAAAGGCAGGGCTGTTCCTGATGGCCCGCATGTGGCCGGTCCTCGCCGGCACGCCGGAGTGGTTCTATATCGTTGCCACCACCGGTCTTGTGACCATGCTGCTGGGCGCAGTGATTGCGCTGTTCAAGGACGACCTCAAGGCGCTTTTGGCGTTCTCCACCGTCAGTCACCTGGGCCTGATCACCATGCTCTTGGGCTTTGGCACCAAGATCGCCGCGGTCGCTGCCGTCTTCCACATCATCAACCACGCCACCTTCAAGGCCGCGCTGTTCATGACCGCGGGCATCGTCGATCATGAGGCCGGCACCCGCGACATCAAACGCCTTGGCGGCTTGCGCCACCTGATGCCGGTCACCTTCACCATCGGCACGGTCGCCGCGCTGTCGATGGCCGGCATCCCGCCGTTGAATGGCTTCCTGTCCAAGGAAATGATGCTGGAGGAAGCCGCCCACACCGTCTGGAACGGCTCGCATCTGGTGATCCCTGCGCTGGCCTCCGTGGCGGCGCTGTTCTCTGCGGCTTACTCCTTCCGCTTCATTGCCCATGTCTTCTTTGGCCCCAAGCGCGACGACTACCCCGGCCATCCGCATGATCCCAACTCCGGCATGTGGATGGGGCCTGCCTTCCTGGTGCTTCTGGTGGTGCTGATCGGCTTTGCCTCGGCCAAGATCGCAGGACCGATGGTCGCCACTGCCGCAGGTGCCGTGATCGGCGGCGAAAAGCTGCCCTATTACTCGCTTAAACTGTGGCACGGGCTGACCCCGGCGCTGTATATGTCGCTGTTTGCCGTGCTGGGCGGCGCGGTGCTGCTGGCACTGCACAGGCCGCTGGAGCGGATCTGGAACGCCCTGCCCCGCCCCGAAGCCAAGGTCATTTTCGAGGCCCTGATCAACGCCTTCACCCGCCTTGGCCAAGGCGTGACCGAAGGGCTGCACAATGGCAACCTGACCCGCTATGCGGCAGTCATGGTCACCTTTACCGTTGCCATCGCCTATTACGCCTATCAAGGCGGCACCATGGGCGCCGCGACGCGCGAACTGCAGGAACCGGGCCTTTTGCCAGTGCTCGGCTGGTTTGCCCTTGTGGTGGCGACGCTGTTCATCGTTGCCAAGCACCGCAACCGCCTGCTGTCGCTGGTGCTGATCGGCGTTGTGGGGCTGGTTGTCTCGATGTCGTTCAACTATCTGTCGGCGCCCGATCTGGCACTGACCCAGATCTCGGTCGAAGTGGTGACGATCATCCTGATGCTCTTGGCGCTGAACTTCATGCCCAAGGAAACCCCGGTTGAAACCCCCGCCCTCACCCGCATCCGCGATGGTGCCATTTCGGTGGTGGCGGGCCTGGGTGCCGGCGGGCTGATCTATGCGCTGCTGATGCGCGACTTTGCCTTTCCGACCATTTCCGATTTCCACCTCGCCAACTCCTATAAGGGCGGCGGCGGCACCAATGTGGTGAACGTGATCCTGGTTGATTTCCGCGGCTATGACACATTCGGCGAGATCATCGTGCTGGGCATCGCCGCCATGGTGATCTTTGCCCTGACCGAGGCAGTGCTGAACAGCCGTGTGCGCGCCCATCTTCTGAACCGCAAGCCCGACCTGCCGCAAGCCGGCGACGCGCATCCGCTGATGATGGTGGTGGCGACCCGGGTGATGATGCCGCTGGCGCTGATGGTGGCGGCCTATATCTTCTTTCGCGGCCACAACCTGCCCGGCGGCGGCTTTATCGCCGGGCTGATCGCGGCCATTGCGATCATCATGCAGTACATGGCCTCGGGCTTTGCCTGGGCGACCGAGCGGCAGCGCTACCCCTATCACGCCATCATCGGCTCGGGCGTGCTGATCGCCGCGGCCACCGGCATGGGCGCCTGGTTCAATGGGATGCCGTTCCTGACCAGCGACTTCGGCTATCTGCACTGGCCGCCGCTGGAGGAGTTCGAATGGGCCACCGCCGCCCTGTTCGACCTTGGCGTCTTTCTGGCGGTGGTCGGCGCGGTGCTGCTGGCGCTGGAAAGCCTGTCGCGCTTTGCCTGGCAGCCGGGGATGAGCACCGAGCACGCAATGGATATCAACCCGGCGCGCGATGAAGCGGCCAAGACCGGGACAGAGGGATAGATATGGAACTTCTCGTCGCCTCGGCCGTCGGCATTCTGACCGCGGCCGGCATCTACCTGATCCTGCGCCGCCGCAGCTTCCCGGTGATCCTGGGGCTGTCGCTGATCACCTATGCGGTCAACGTCTTCCTGTTCGCCACCGGTCGGCTGGCAACCGCCGCGCCGCCGATCCTCAACAAGTATGAGGAGGTCGCCTATACCGACCCGCTGCCGCAGGCGCTGGTGCTGACCGCCATCGTGATCTCCTTCGGCATGACCGCCGTGGTGGTGATGATCGCCCTGGGGGCCTATCTGTCCTCGCGCGATGACAGCACTGCAATGCCGGTTGAGGCAGACGGCGCAGAGGAGGACGCATGATGGAGCACCTTCTGATCGCGCCGGTGGTGCTGCCCGCGCTTGTGGCGCCCTTCATCATCATGGCAGTGCGCCACCATCTGGACCTGCAGCGGATCTTTTCGCTGGCCAGCGTGGTGCTGCTGGCCGCCGTGTCGCTGACACTGGCCGCACAGGCGCTGGACGGCACCGTCAAGGTCTATGAGCTGGGCGACTGGCCTGCGCCCTTTGGCATTGTGCTGGTTCTGGACCACCTGTCGGCGATGATGATCGTGCTGACCTCGCTGCTGGCGCTGCCGGTGCTGCTCTATGCCATCGGCTCCGGCTGGGATACCCGCGGCGCCAACTTCCACGCGCTGTTCCAGTTCCAGCTGATGGGCATCATGGGCGCTTTCCTCACTGGCGACGCATTCAACCTGTTTGTGTTCTTCGAGGTGCTGCTGATCGCCTCTTACGGGCTGATGATCCACTCCGGCGGCACCCGCCGGTTTCAGGCGGGCGTGCAGTATGTGGTGTTCAACCTGCTGGGCTCCACCCTGTTCCTGTTTGCGCTTGGCACGCTCTATTCCGTCACCGGCACCCTGAATATGGCCGACCTCGCGGTTAAGGTCGCCCAGATCCCGGCTGAGGACACAGCGCTGCTGCGCGTCGGTGCCGTGATGCTCTTGCTGGTGTTTGCCATCAAGGCCTCGCTGCTGCCACTGCATTTCTGGCTGCCTTCGGCCTATGCCAACGCGCCGATGCCAGTGGCGGCGCTGTTTGCCATCATGACCAAGGTCGGCGCCTATTCGATCCTGCGCATCTACACGCTGATCTTCGGCCCCGATGTGGAAGCCACCGCCGGCCTGACTGAGGCCTGGCTCTTGCCCGCCGCCCTGATGACCCTTGGCGCCGGCGCCATTGGTGTCCTTGGGTCCAAAAAACTGGGGCGGCTGGCAGCCTTTGGCGCCATCGCCTCGATGGGCACGCTGCTGATCGCCATTTCGCTGTTCACCCAGACCGCGGCCGCTGCAGCCCTCTACTATCTGGTCCATTCCACCCTCGCCGCAGCCCTGCTGTTCCTGGTGGCCGATCTGGTGATGGAGCGTCAGGGCCAATGGATCCTGCCGCAGCTGCCGATGCCGCAGACCGGGCTGATCTCGGCGCTGTTCTTTGCCGCCGCCATCGCGCTGGCAGGTATGCCGCCGCTGTCGGGTTTCCTGGGTAAGCTTTTGGTGCTGGACGCCACCCGGGGCGTTGATCTGGCGCCCTGGATCTGGGCGGTGATCCTGTCCGGCTCGCTGATCACCATCATCGGCATGGCCCGCGCCGGTTCCCTGCTGTTCTGGAAAGGCCACGGCCTGCCGCCGGAAGACACAGACACCAGCGCAGAGCCACCCGTGGACACCCTGGCCGCCCGACCGGCGCAGCTGCCCTTTGTCGCCTGTTTCGGCCTGCTGGGCGGACTGATCGCGCTCACCGTATTCGCAGGCCCTGCCACCCGCTATGCCGAAGCAACCGCAGCGCAGCTTTACACGCCAACAGCCTATATCAACACCGTGCTGGGGAGGACGGCAGAATGAAACTGGTACGGCGGCTGTTCCCGCACCCCCTTCTTACACTTCTGCTGACACTCACCTGGCTGTTGCTGGTCAATGGCTGGTCGCTGAACTCGCTGGTCTTTGGCCTTATGCTGGGGGTGCTGATCCCGTTTGTAACCCAGCCCTATTGGCCCAACCGGCCCAAGCTGCGCCGCCCGCTGAAGATCGCGGAATACATTCTGGTGGTGGTGCTGGACATCGTGCAGGCAAACATCATTGTCGCCCGCATCGTGCTGTTCAAACCCAATGCCAACCGCCGCCCCAACTGGATCACCATCCCGCTGGATCTGAAAACACCCGAGGCAATCACCGCCCTCGCGGGCACCATCACCATGACCCCGGGCACCCTGTCGGCGGATGTCTCGGACGAGGGCCACGCCCTCCTGGTCCATTGCCTCGATGCCCCGAACCCGGACGCGGTGCGGGATGAGATCAAACAGCGCTACGAGCGCCGGCTGATGGAGATTTTCGAATGATCGAAAGTGCTGCCACCTTTGCCTTTGCCTGCTTTGCTTTAGCGATGCTGATGAACCTGTGGAAGGTCGTCACCGCCCCCGATGTCGCTGACCGCATCCTGGCGCTGGATACCATGTTCATCAACGCCATCGCCCTGATGGTGCTGTACGGCATGGCGCTGGGAAGCGAGATCTTCTTTGAGGCTGCAATGATCATCGCCATGCTTGGCTTTGTCTCTACCGTGGCCTATGCGCGCTTTATCCTGCGCGGCAATATCATCGAGTGAGGGCGCCTGATGGAAACTCTGTTTGAATTCCTTGTTGCCGCCTTTCTGGTGATTGCCGGGATCTTCGGTTTTGTCGGCTCCTTCGGATTGCTGAAACTCAACGACCCGATGTCGCGCCTGCATGCGCCGACCAAGGCCACCACCCTGGGCGTCGGCGGCGTGCTGCTGGCCTCAATGCTGCACGCGGCGGCGTTCGAGAAGTATTTCTCGGTGCATGAGCTGATGATCACCCTGTTCCTGTTCCTCACCGCGCCGATCACCGCGAATTTCATTGCCAAGGTGCATATTCACCGGCAGGAAACCCGCGACACCATGCCAGAGGCCGGCGGCGACGATCATTGGGCCACCCATGACACGCGTGAGGACGAGGAACGCCGCCACCCGCCCCACACCCCGCCCGCCGAAGACTGAACGCACACCACTCAGGAAGGCCTGACCCGTGATGGACACCTCCCGCTTGCCGCTGACCCGCGATCTGGTGCTGGTGGGCGGCGGCCACACCCACGCGCTGGTGCTGCGCAAATGGGGCATGCGGCCCCTGCCCGGCGCCCGTCTGACGGTGATCAACCCCGGCCCCACCGCGCCCTACTCGGGCATGCTGCCCGGTTTCGTCGCGGGTCATTACGGGCGTGATGAGCTGGACATCGATCTGGTCCGTCTGGCCCGATTTGCCGGCGCCCGCGTGGTGCTGGGCACGGCGGACCATATCGACACCGCGGCCCAGCTGGTGCATGTGCCGGGCCGCCCGCCCATCGCCTATGACGTCGCCTCTGTTGATGTCGGCATCACCTCCGCCATGCCCGACCTGCCGGGTTTTGCAAGCCACGGCATCCCGGCCAAACCGCTGGGCCGCTTCGCCGCCCGGTGGGATGCATTCCGCGATGGCGGCACCCCCGCCCATGTCGCGGTGATCGGCGGCGGCGTCGCGGGGGTGGAGCTGATCCTGGCGATGGCCTTTGCCCTCAGATCCCGCGGCCGACTGGCCCAGGCAACCCTGATCGACAGCGACGAAGCATTGCGGGCGACCGGCGAAAAGGCGCGCCAGAAACTCCGCCGCGCTCTGGTTGAACAGGGCGTGCGGCTGGAGGAGAACACCCAAATCGAACGGATTGAGACCGACCATATCCTTCTGCAGGACGGGCGGGAGATCCTCTCGGATTTCACCACCGGTGCCGCCGGCGCCCGCCCCTATGGCTGGCTTGCGGACAGCGGCCTTGACCTGCAGGACGGTTTCATCAACGTCAGCGAAACTCTGCAAAGTTCTGATCCGCAGGTCTTTGCCACCGGCGACTGCGCCCATATGGATTTCGCCCCGCGCCCCAAGGCCGGCGTCTATGCTGTGCGCCAGGCACCGGTGCTCTACCACAACATGCGCGCCCTGCTGACCGGCGATCCCCTGCGCAAATACCGCCCGCAAAAAGACTATCTGAAACTGATCTCCATGGGCGCCAAGGAGGCGCTCGGCGAGCGCTTCGGCACCACCCTCGCAGGCCCCTTGATGTGGAGCTGGAAGGACCGCATCGACCAGGCCTTTATGGAGAAGTTCCGCGACTTTCCTGCGATGGACCCGCCGGACCTGCCCGCCGAACATACATTGGGCATGGAGGAAGCGCTGGGTGACCAACCCATGTGCGGCGGCTGCGGTGCCAAGGTCGGGCGCGATGCCCTGCTGTCTTCTCTCACAGGCCTCGGCAACACGGACCGCAAGGACATCACGCCGCTGCCCGGCGATGACGCGGCACTGCTGACCACCGGCGGCGCAAGCCAGGTGATCAGCACCGACCATCTGCGCAGTTTTTGCAATGACCCGGTAATGATGGCCCGCATCGCCGCCGTGCATGCGCTTGGCGATATCTGGGCGATGGGCGCCGCGCCGCAGGCCGCCACCGCCAACCTGATCCTGCCGCGCATGTCGCCCGCGCTGCAGGCCCGCACCCTGCAGGAAATCATGGGTGCCGCCTCGGACGTGCTGCAACAGGCCGGCGCCGCCATCATCGGCGGCCATACCTCTCTGGGCGATGAGCTGACCATCGGCTTCACCGTCACCGGCCTCTGCCCCCGCCCGGCAATTACCCTCGCAGGCGCCAGACCGGGCGACGCGCTGATTCTGACCAAACCCATTGGCTCCGGCGTGCTGATGGCCGCGGAAATGGCAGGCCAGGCCAAGGGGGAATGGGTGGCCGCCGCGCTGACGCAAATGAGCCAGCCGCAAGCCACCGCTGCCCGTATTCTGCAGGATGCGCATGCGATGACCGATGTGACCGGCTTTGGCCTGCTCGGCCACCTGCTGGGCATCAGCGAAGCATCCGGCACAGGAGCAGAACTGAACACCAGCAAGATCCCCCTGATGGCGGGCGCGGCGGAACTCGCCGGCCACGGCATCCGTTCCTCGTTGTTTCCCGCCAACCAGGCTGCCGTGCCTGAGCTCAAAACCTCGGGCTGGCAGGACCTGCTGTTCGACCCTCAAACCGCGGGGGGCCTGCTGGCAGCGGTTGCCGCAGATCAGGCTGATGATTTGCTGGAGAAGCTGTGCGCTGCCGGATACCCGGCTGCGCGTGCCGGCAAGGTAACATCAAGCCCCGGCGCCATCACCCTCAGCGCCTAGCAGCAGCCGTCGAACAGGGGCCAGCCCCTCTTGGCCCTGCGGGCCAATTCACCCCGAGGTACTTCCGACCAGAAAGAAGCCCAAGGCGCTCTGCTTCTTTTTGGTTCTCAATACCCCCGCCGGAGGCCCGCTGCGCGCCAGCGCAGCGCTGCGCCCAACGGGAGCGGGGCATCGCAGATGCGCCTGCGACGGGCGGGAGTGCCCCCTGTCAGAGACTGGACATGACCGCCGCAACCCGCGCGGCTGCGGCATCCAGGCCCGCCTCGTCCAGCGCATCAGCTTCCACCCTGGCTGCCACTTCCGCGCCGATGGCGGTGCGGGACTTGCGGTAGGCGGGGTCATAATGCTCGGCCATCAGCGCCTTGGTCAGCCCGGCTTTGTCGCCCGCGGCAATGCTGGCGAACCAGCCATCCACAACTGCGCCTGAGCGATACGCGCGCAAGGGGGCCAGCTTTTCACGCAGCCTGTCCGCGTCTGACAGGATGTCGTCATAGGCCGCCACCAAATAGCGGCAGCGGGCCGCAGCCGGCACCTGCAGTTCTATCCGCGGTGCCTGCTTCATTGCCTCCCAGACCGAAGGCGGAATGATCCGCTGGCCAACCTTGCTCGATTCCGCCTCCACCAGCACCGGGCGGCTGGGGTCCAGCCGCATCAAGGCGCCCGCAACTGCGGATTCAAACCCCTTCTGCGACGGCTGCGGCGTCGGCATATCGCCCAGAAGCGAGCCGCGGTGATTGGCCAGCCCTTCCAGGTCCAGCACCTGCACGCCCAGAAGCCCCGCGCGCTTCAGCACCTCGGTCTTGGCAGAGCCGGTATAGCCGTCCAGTGCCACCATCCGGTGCGGCAATGCCCTCTGATACAACGCTGCATTCACCAGACGGCGATAGCTCTGATAGCCGCCTTCCACCACCTCGGCGCGCCAGCCGATCTGCTGCAGCATCCAGGTGAAGGACCCCGACCGCTGGCCGCCGCGCCAGCAATAGACCAGCGGCTTCCAGCCGCCCTCGTGGTGGCTCAGGTTCTGCTCGATGTGGCTGGCGGCATTGCGGAACACCAGTGCCGCCCCCAGCTTGCGCGCCTTGAACGGGCTGTCCTGCACATAGATGGTGCCGACCTTGGCGCGTTCCTCATTGTCCAGAACCGGCAGGCTGATCGCGCCGGGCACATGGTCTTCGGCATATTCCGCCGGGCTGCGCACGTCGATCACAGTGTCGAACCCGTGGGCATAGAACTCTTGCAGGGAGGTGAATTTCAGTGCCATGGCCCATGCCTACCCCGCGCCTTCGGCAAGGAAAAGCCGCAAATGCCGCAGCTGCTGCAATAAAACTTGCGCGCACGGCGCACAGGGCAGTATGGCAGTCAAGGTGAACAGACCCGCGGGCAGAAGGCCTGCACCAGCAAACCGGCCCCAACAGGCAGGCAAGGACCCGAAAGGCCATGAACAGCGACCCTTTGGATATTCACACCCTGCCCGGCCACCTGATCCGGCGGCTGCATCAGATTTCCGTCGCTCAGTTCATGGAACGGATGGCTGAGGAAGGCGCGGACCTTACCCCGGTGCAGTTTTCCGCCATGGCCGCGATCCACCGCCACCCTGGCATTGACCAGGCCTCGGTCGCGGGGCTCATCGCCTATGACCGGGCCACCTTGGGCAAGGTGGTGGACCGGCTCGTGGAGAAGGGGCTGGTGGAACGCCGGGTCTCCTGCGCTGACCGCCGCGCCCGCGAGGTCAGCCTGACCCGCGAGGGCGAGGCGCTGCTGGAGCGGATCCTGCCGGTTGTGCGGGCCGCACAGCCAGGCATCCTGACCGGCCTGACGAAGGCAGAACGGGACATCTTTACCGCCCTGCTGCAAAAGGCAACGCTGGCGGCCAATGACCTGAGCCGCGCGCCGCAGCGCGATCTGCCCTCCTGCCAGGCCGCCGAGTAAATTCAGATCAGCCGGCCGCGCGGGATATCCCCGTCCTCAAACGGCTCAATCAGCTCCGGCCCGCTGGCCCGGTTGGAGTTCACTGCCGGATCCACCCGGTGGAAATCCAGCATGCCCGCCGCACCCGGTAGCATCAGCCGCGCCGTGGACGTCCTCGCCCAGCCATCTGCCCCGGTCCTGCGGTTCCAGAACCAATGGCACCCGGTGATGAAGGGACAACAGCGTCTCATTTGCCGCTGTGGCGACAATGGCGCAGGTCTTAATCGGGTCGTCCGTTCCCCAGCTCTGCCAGATTGCCGCAAAGGCCAAGGGGGGCCGCGTTACTGCGGTGAATGTACCAGGGCAGCCGGGCGCCCTCCCCCGCCTTGGTCCATTCATAGAACCCCGCCGCCTGGATCAGACAGCGCCGCTCGCGGCAGGCCGCGGCAAATGCGGGCTTTTGCGCAAGGGTTTCCGCCCGGGCATTGATCAGCAGCGGCCCCGCACTTTCGCTTTTGTACCAATCCGGCAGAAAACCCCAGCGCGTAGAGACCAACTGCCTCCCGCTATCGCCTGCCTGTACCACATGGACCGCATTGGTCGGGCAGACGTTGTAATCCGGCACCTTGGGCAAATCATTCGCGGGCCGCGCCGCAAACAGCTGCGCCATTGCATCATTGGGCAGGGTTATGGCAAATCGTCCGCACATGCTGATTTTCCAACCCAGGACTGCCCCCGCGCAAAGAGCCTGCGCGCACCCCGGAAGCAGCCGCCCTGACACAAAGAGACGGATAGGCCACATGACTCTTCAAAACGACCTTCAGGCAGCGTTCGGCTTTCTCAATCAGGGTAAGTTCAAACAAGCGCTGAAACAGTCCAAAGCCGGGATGAAACGGCACAAGACCCATCCGGATTTTCCCAACATCGCGGGCATCTCTCTGTCCGGACTTGGCAAACACCGTGATGCGGTGCCTCATTTCAAGAAAGCGCTGGCCCTGGCGCCCGGCTTTCATGAGGCCCGCAAGAATCTGGCGCAGACGCTTTTGTTCCTGCAGCAGGGCGAGACCGCGATGAAACTGCTGGACCGGGTGCTGAAGGACCAGCCCGGCGATCAGGCAGCACTCTATCTGCAGGCGCAGGCGCATCTGGTGATGAACGCGCCCGAGGCCGCGATTGAGGCCGCAACAGCGGCGCTGGCCCGCGATCCGCGTCAGCCGCGGATGCTGCGGCTGCGCGCCACCGCCTGGAAAAACCTGGGCGACGAAAAGGCCGCGCTGGAAGACTATCAGGCCACCCTGCGCCTGAACCCCAATGACGTGGATGCGCTGACCAATATCAGCCTGCCGCTGGCCCGGCTGATGCGGCAAGACGAGGCCACAGAAGCCGCGCAGAAAGCGGTTGCCCTGGCGCCCGAAAACCTGGAGGCACGGCGGCGGCTGGCCAGCCAGCTGATCTCCAACGGAGAATCCGATGCCGCCCGCGCGCACTGCCTGGCGATTTTGGATCTGGACCCCAAAGACAGCCAGGTGCTGGAAATGCTGGCCCGGCTCAACAGCCGTGAACAGAACGCAGAGCTGCTGCCGCTGGCGCAAAAGGCGTTGAAAGCGGCCCCGCCGCGCTCGCAGGACCGTGCCAACGTCAGCTTTGCCCTGGCGCGGATATCCGATCAAGGCGGCGACAAGGGCGCCTTTGCGGCCCACAACGACGAGGCCAACGCCTGTATGGCGGCGCAGAACCCCTATGATTACGAGGACAGCGAACGCCAGTTCAGCCGCCTCATGGCCGCCTTCCCGGAGGCGATCACCCCGGCGGAGACTGAAGCTGACAGCCCGCGCCCGATCTATGTGGTGGGGATGCCGCGCTCCGGCACCACCCTCACCGAAACCGTGATCGGCCTGCACCCAAAAGTGTTCCCGCTGGGCGAACGCGGCGTGCCGGCCTTCCTGCTGCATCCCTATCTGGACAAGGAGCAGGAGTTCACGCCGGATGCCGCCCGCACATTCGTAGCCGAGGACATCAGCCGCCTGCCGGACATGCCCGAGGGCACCGCCGCCTATGTCGACAAGATGCCCGACAATTACCGCCTGCTGGGCCATCTGCTGACCGCCTACCCGGATGCACGGTTTGTTCATCTTTGCCGCGACCCGCGCGATGTCGCGCTATCGATCTGGCGCGGCTATTTCTCCGGCAGCTCGCTCACCTATGCCTATGATTTGAAGGCGATGGCGCACCGGTTCAACCTCTATGGCCGGCTGATGCAGCACTGGCGGCGGGTGATGCCGGGCCGGATCTATGACCTGCGCTACGAAAGCTTCGTTGCCGATATCGAGGGCGAAAGCCGCAAGCTGGCCGCGTTCTGCGGGCTGGACTGGGTCGAGGACATGGCCCGCCCGGAACGGCACGAGGGCCAGGTTCTGACGCTGTCGAACACCCAAGTCAGGCAGACGGCGCACACCCGTTCGATCGGCAAGTGGGAGAAATACGCCGACGTTCTGGCGCCGTTCATCGACGGGTTGGATCCGGAAATCTGGCCGGAAATCAAAGGGTAACAGGGGTTACTTAGTGTATGACTTGCGCGCAATTTCGATCCGCGCGTCCATCATCGACATCTCTTTCAGGATCTCCTGCCGGCGGCTGCGGTCGCCGGCCTCGCGCAGTTCTTCGCGCAGGCGCTGCAGCTCGCGCGACAGGCTCACGAATTCCGGCACCCCGCCGCTTTCGCGCACCAGCCGGTTCAGCAGCGCGTTTTCCGGGTCGTCGCACCCCGGCAGCGGCCTGCCGGCGCCTGCCAGATTGTCAAAGGCGCCGTCCTTCTCGGCGGCTTCGATCCGGGCGTTGATGAGGTCGATCAGCGGGTGGTCCATGGCAGATATTTTGCCACGTCCGCACGGCAAGTAAAACCCTTTGCAGCTTGCGCCCGCCTGGCCGGCAGGCCAGGCAGCGCTTGCCCACTCCACGGGGGCAAGCGCTCGCCCCCTCCCGCATGGGGCGGGGCTGCCTTATTCCGCCGCCTGCGGCGCCGGGTTTGCTGTTTTCCAGGCCTCCAGTGCTTCGATCCGGGCGATCCAGCGCAGGATATTGCCGTAGCCCTCAACCGGATACTGGCAGGGCTCGCGGTAACACAGGATCGCCGCCACCGAGACATCCGCCGTGGTCATCGCCTCCCCCGACAGCCAGTCGCGCCCGTCCAGATGACCGTCCAGCACCTTGGCATACTTGTGGAAGTCCTCCGCCGCCGCCGCCATGTCGATATCCTCCCGCCCGAAAAAGTGGCGCGAGATGAACTTGCTGCAGGCAGGCGTCCAGTGGCAGCCCTCCCAGAACTGCCAGCGCATTATGTCATAGCGCTGGTTCGAGCGCGGCCACAGCGGCGTGTCCTGATCGGTGCACAGCCGGTTGACGATCGCGTTGGATTCCCACAGCGAGGATCCGTCGTCCTCCTCCAGCACCGGCACCTTGGCATTGGGGTTGAGTTCCGCAAACGCCTCATGAAATTGGTCGCCAGCCTGCAGGTCCACGATATTGACCGGCAGATCCAAACCTAAAAAGTTGTTTACGGCCAAGACCTTGCGGGAATTTGGTGACGGAGGGAAAACATGCAGTTTCATGGGGTTGCCTCTCTGGTCCTCTGATTAACATTTTGGTTAAATAATGGATCCAGTTCCCTGCGTCAAGGCCGGGCACCCCCGACATCCATCCCGCATGCGGTTGGGAAAGTTAATATTCAATAAACAAAATACGTAAGAAATCCTGCCCCAATGTTTCGCGCGCGAAACATTGGGTGAGAACTGCTGACCTATTTTCCACGGGTAATCCGCCCGTCGGTATATGGCGCATAAGCCCCTTGTGCGGCGAGATATTCCGCCAGCACATCGGCCACATCCGGGCCATAGTCATAGGCGTTCTTGTCGTCGCCCTCGAACATCGCATAGCCGTCGCCGCCGTTGCGGACGTAGTCATTGGTGACCACCAGATAGGTCTTCTGCGGATCAATCGGCACAAAGCCCTCGCCATCCGCGACCATCACCTCGGTGACGCGGCCCTCATTCGGCGCGGCGGAACCGTCCCAGCTGAATTTCAGCCCCGCCACCTGCGGGAAACGGCCCTTGACGTCCTCCACCTGGCTGACACCGTTCTCCAGCGCCGCGACCAGAGTTTTGCCGTCAATCTCAAAGGTCGACAGCGTGTTCTGGAACGGCAGGATGGTCAGCACCTCACCCATGGTGACCTCGCCCGCATCCAGGCTGGCCCGGATGCCGCCGGAGTTGGCAATGGCGATGGTTATGCCCTGATCCTTCACGCGGTCCAGCATCGCATCGGCCACCAGATTGCCCATCTGGCATTCCTGAACCCGGCAGACGTCGCGGCTGCCTTCGATGGGTTCAGCCGCTTCCGCCACCACCTTGTTGCGGATCTCATCCAGCGGCTGGGCCAGTTCGGCAATCCGGTCCAGCGTGGCAGCATCTTCGCTGATGGCAGCATCCATGATCAGCGGCTCGCCTTCGGCGCTGATGACAGCGCCCGCATCGTCGAAGGTCACATTCAGCTCCCCCAGAAACTTGCCATAGGCATAGGCCTGCACGATCTGCACCCCGTTGACCACGGTCGGGTACGGGCCAGCGGCCTTGTCCGACACATTGGACAGGTAAGTGTTGCTGTGGCCGCCGACGATCACGTCCACGCCGGTGGTCTCTGCCGCCACCCGCTGGTCCACCCCATAGCCGGAATGGCTCAGCACAACGATCTTGTTCACCCCTTCCGCAGTCAACCGGTCCACCTCAGCCTGCACCGCCGCCACAGGGTCGGAGAAATGCACGTGTTTGCCGGGGCTCGCCAATTCGTGCGTGTCCTCCGGTGTGAGACCAATGAGGCCGATCTTCTCGCCGCCGCGCTCGATCACCGTGGATTTCTTCAACACATCTGCCAGCGCAGGCTCGGCGGAGACATCGGCATTGGACATCAGCACCGGAAAGCCCACCGCGTCCATGAACCCGCGCAGCACTTCCGGCCCGTCGTCAAACTCATGATTGCCGACGGTCATGCCGTCATAGCCCAGCTTGGTCATGAACTCTGCCGCGGCCTTGCCCTTGTAATAGGTATAAAACAGCGAGCCCTGAAACTGGTCGCCGCCGTCCACCAGGATCGCGTGTTCCGCCCGCCCGCGCGCCTCGGCAATGGCCGTCACCAGCCGCGCGGTGCCGCCGAAACACTTGCCCTCGGCCTGATCCTCAGCGTCGCAGGTGCTGTCGTATTTGTTGATCGGCTCAAACCGCGAATGGAAGTCGTTGGTGTGCAGGATGGTCAGCTTGTACTCCGCCGCCGCGGCGCCGGCAGTCAGGGCCAGGGCTGCAACCGATGTGAGAATGCGTGCAATCATGAAGAGCGCTCCCGTTGTTCTGTTTTGAGGGGAGCCTGCGCCCAAAGCCCGCGCCGGTCAAAGGGGAAAAGCCGCGCCGCGGCCTCCCTTTGCGTCAGCCCTGCCCGGCCACTGCGGCCAAGCCCCCTTGATTCACCTGCAAACACAGGGCATCAGGCGCTCATGCTGATTTACAAGATTTTCCGGGCGGACGAATGGGCCGCACTGCAAGCCGCGGGCGAGACCCAGGGCGCACCGATTGATGTGGCGGACGGATACGTCCATTTCTCCACCGCAACCCAGGCTGCGGAAACAGCGGCCAAGCATTTTGCAGGGGCCGAGGGGCTGACCCTGCTGGCCTGCGATGCCGGTGCAATGGGCGATGACCTTAAGTGGGAGGTTTCCCGCGGCGGCGCCGAGTTTCCGCATCTCTACCGCAGTATCCGGATGAGCGATGTGGTCTGGGCCAAACCGCTGCCGCTGGTGGAGGCCATGCATCAGTTCCCGGAGGAGATGGCATGAAGCTGACTGAAAAGCTTGCCCTTGCCGCGATGCACCGGATCGACCCGGAGGCGGCGCATGGGCTGTCGGTCAAGGCGCTGACAATGGGGTTGGCACCTGCCCCCGGCCCGGTGACATCCGCCCGGCTGAAGACCTCGCTGGCAGGCATTGATCTGCCGAACCCGGTTGGCCTCGCCGCAGGCTATGACAAGAACGCCCAAGCGCTGGCGCCGCTTGCGAAATCCGGCTTCGGTTTCATCGAGGCCGGCGCCGCCACCCCGCGCCCGCAGCCCGGCAACCCCAAGCCGCGCCTGTTCCGCCTGACCGAGGACAAGGCCGCGATCAACCGCTTCGGCTTCAACAACGAGGGCATGGAGGCAATCGGCGCGCGTCTGGCGCAGCGGCCCCAGGATGCGGTCATCGGTTTGAACCTCGGCGCCAACAAGGACAGCGAGGATCGCGCCGCGGATTTCGCAAAGGTACTGGCCCACTGCGGCGCGCATCTGGATTTTGCCACCGTCAACGTCTCCTCCCCCAACACCGAGAAGCTGCGCGATCTGCAAGGCAAGGCTGCGCTGTCGGCGCTGCTGGCTGGTGTGATCGAAACCCGCAACGGCCTTGCCCGCCGGGTGCCGGTGTTGCTGAAGATCGCACCGGATCTGGACCGCGCCGGTATTGAGGACATTGCCGCCGTGGCGCTGGAAACCGGCATTGACGCGGTGATTGCCACCAACACCACGCTGTCGCGCGACGGGCTGCAAAGCGCCCATAAGGGCGAGGCCGGCGGGCTGTCCGGTGCGCCATTGTTTAAGAAATCCACCCGGGTTCTGGCGCAGCTGTCGGAATTGTTGGACGGCAAGGTGCCGCTGGTCGGCGTCGGCGGCATCAGCACGGCTGAGCACGCCTATGCCAAGATCTGCGCCGGGGCTTCTGCCGTGCAGTTCTACACCGCCATGGTGTACGGTGGTCTGTCGCTGGCCGGTGATATCGCCCGCGGGCTGGACGGCCTGCTGGCGCGCGATGGCTTTGACAACGTCGTGCAAGCGGTTGGAAGCAAACGGAAGGATTGGCTTTGATCACCTATTGGCATTACCCGAAGTGTTCGAAATCCCGCACGGGCCTCGCGCTGATCGAGGAGCGCGGCGCAGAGGTGCAGACCCGCGTTTACCTGGAAAACGCGCCCACGGTTGAGGAACTGAAGGCGGTGCAGGCTGCGCTTGGTGTCGCCACGGTGGAAATGATGCGGACCGGCGAGAAGGTCTTTAAGGAGCTGGGCCTTACCAAGCACAGCCCTGAGGATGAGCTGCTGGCGGCGATGGCCGCGCATCCGATCCTGATTGAGCGCCCGATTGCCATCAGGGACGGCAAGGCGGTGATCGGCCGACCGACCGAGGCGATAGAAGCGCTGCTGTGAACGTTTGCGGCGGGTCCTCCGGCCCGCCCTGCAAGCTCAAGCGCCCACCTGCGCCTCCAGCCGCGGGTAGCGCAGGCCTAGCGTGATGCCGCGGGCAATGTTCAGCACGATCAGTGCAGCCCACAGGCCGTGATTGCCAAAGGCCGGCACCAGCAGCAGCAGGGCCGCCACATAGATGGCCACCGATTGCAGCATCGCCCATCGCATGTCGCGGGTCCAGGTGGCGCCGATGTAGATGCCGTCGAACATATAGCTGGCAACGCTCAGGACCGGCAGCACAGCCGCCCAGATCAGGAACACACGGCCGGCCTCGCGCACCTCGGGAGAGGTGGACATCAGGTCAATGAGCCAGGGGCCACCGGCTGCAAAGGCGATGCCAAGCAGAACCGCACCGCCCACACCCCATTGCGAGGTGATCACCGACGCCCGCCGCACACGCGCACGCGCCTTGGCGCCAACCGCTCCGCCCACCAGCGCTTCGGCCGAGAAGGCGAACCCGTCCAGCGCAAAGGCTGTGATCTCGACAAATTGCAGCAGGATCTGATTGGCGGCGAGGTTCACGTCGCCGATGCCGGAGCCGATGAACAGGAAGGTGGTGAAGGACCCGGTGAGCAGCACCGAGCGTACCATGATGTCGCCGTTGACCTGCATCATCCGCTTGAGCCGTGCGGGATCAAACACCCGCGCCCAGTCGCGCCATTGGTCGCCGGCAAAGGCATCACGGCAGAGATACAGCCCCAGCGCCAGACCGGTCCATTCGGCAATCAGCGTGGCGATGGCGACGCCCTCCACGCCCCAGCCAAGGCCGAGCACGAACCACAAATCGAGGATGATGTTCAGCCCGTTCATCCAGACCTGCAGCAGGAACACGCCGCGGGTGCGCTCCACCGCGATCAGCCAGCCGGTGACCGCATAAAGTGCGATGGTGGCAGGCGCGCCCCAGATGCGGATTTCCAGGTAATCGCGGGCCAGGCTTTCAACCTCGGCACTGGCCGGTGCCAGTGCAAAGGCGCCCCGGAACACGGCCCCTTGCGCGATGATGAAGACCGCACCGGCGGCAAAGGCCAGCAGCAGCCCGCGCGTCAGCAGGGCGCCTGTTTCAGCCCAATCCCCTGCTCCGCGCGCTTGCGCCGCCAGCCCGGTGGTGCCCATGCGCAGAAAGCCGAAGATCCAGTAAATGGTCGCCAGGATCACCGCGCCGATGCCGACGGCGCCTATGGGCGCGGCCTGCCCCATCTGGCCAACCACGCCGGTATCCACAGCGCCCAGAATGGGCACCGTTGCGTTGGACAGCACAATCGGCAATGCGATCTTGAGCACCCGCTTGTGGGTGATGTCGGTGTCCGCGCTGGTCATGGCTGTCTAGCCTTCGCCGTTCTGGTCCTGCGGCATCAGGAAATGGCCGGTGGCCTGCGCGAACAGTTTGTCCTTGTGATCCTGCCAGGCCTCCACATGCACCGAGGCATAGCGGCGGCCGGAGCGGTTCACCCGCGCCCGCGCATAGGCGTCGCGCGGCAGGCCGGAGCGCAGGTAATCGACGGTGAAGTCGATGGTTTTGGGCTGGCGCGGCAGATTGCCCTTGGCCATTTCCGCCGGGTCCAGATCGCCGGATTCGATGCGTTGCCAGAGATGCGACCAGTTGAGGGTGATCATCGCGGTGATCTCAAGGAAGGCCGCCGTCACCCCGCCGTGGATCGCAGGCAGGAACGGGTTGCCGATCAGCTTGTCATCGAAATTCAGCTGCGCGGTCAGCTCATCGCCGCGGCGCTCGAATGTGACGTTCAGGAAACGGATGTAGGGCACCGAATCCACCAATGCCGAGAGGGCCGCATCGCGGCGCTGCTTGACCACCTGGATCGGTTCGGGACGGGGGCGGCTCAAAACTTCTTCTCCACGGTAAAGGCGCCTGCGGCGGTGGCGACGGGACGGTCGGTGTCTTCGTCCATCGCAACCGCGCGGACAAAGGCGACGCTGCGGGTGATCTGGTGGCAGGTGGCGCGGGTGGTGATCGCCTGCCCCGGTGTCGCGGGGCGCATGTAGTCGATGCGCAGGTCGATGGTGGCGGTGCCGCCCGGCGCCGAAGGGTGGCTCATCACTGCTGCGCCGCAGCAAGTGTCCATCAGCGCCGATACCGCGCCGCCATGGATGACACCGGTGGCCGGATCGCCGATCAGCTTCTCGTCATAGGCCATGCGGATCTCTGCGGTGCCGTCGCCGATCTCCGTCAGCTTCATGCCCAACTGCTTGGCATGGGGGATGGCTTCGATGAACTGGCGTGCGAGCTGGGTCTTGTCGGCCATAAGGCTGCCCCTTTGGTTTGTCTCCCTCATCTTTGGCCCCGCCCCGGCGAAAGCGCAAGAGTGCCGCCGCGGAGGTTGCACTGTTCGCTGCAAGTGCATAGGTTCCCGGCAAGGGAGATGACGGATGACCGACAACAGATTGTCATTCAAGGAAATGTGCGCCGAGTTCGAGGTAACGCCGCGGACGCTGCGCTACTATGAATACATCGAATTGCTGCAGCCGGACCGCGAAGGCCGGTCGCGTTTCTATGGCGCGCGGGAGCGGGCGCGGATGAAGCTGATCCTGCGCGGGCGCAAGTTCGGCTTTCAGCTGGAAGAGATCCGCCAGTGGCTCATGATCTATGAAAAAGAGAGCAATGACGCCCAAAACCATGCGTTCATGGAAATGGCCGACCGCCAGCTGATCGAGCTGGAAAAGCAGCGCGAGCAGATCAATGAGGCCATTGAAGAGCTGAGCGAGCTGCGCGAAAGCACCCGGGCACTTTTGAAGTAATCTCCTTCTACGCCTTTCTGAGGCCAATCTAAGACCAGTCCCGTTTCAATCAGCCGGGCCTGCGCCTGCCCGCAGTGTTGCGCCGCCACATTGTGCCTGCCACTTCCCCCTGCCAAGCCAGGCTGCATTTTCAATGTGCAATCAGGTTGTCAACGCACGTGCCCTTTGAGGCGGGCAAGCGCGTGCCCGGATTCTCCTTGTTTCCGGGCTGTTGGGTTCGTCCTGAACCCGTCTCTGATCCGGTGCGGCCCCGTCCCGCCCCGCCTCCCAATTGTAACGCTACGTCATTTTATGTTCGTTTTACGAACCCTTCACCGCGCCGAAAGTGACGCGACGTACAACTTACGTAAACGTAAAGTCAGTCTTGATCGAAAAACCGGATGCGCACAGCTTGGCTTGGCACCAAGCCGTAAGAGTGACGACGATGACCGAAACAACCATGACCATCCGCGAGATGTGCGAGGCTTATGACGTAACCCCCCGCACGCTCAGGTTCTACGAAGCCAAGGAACTGCTGTTCCCGATCCGCGACGGCCAGAAGCGGCTGTTCACCAAACGCGACCGCGCCCGGCTGAAGCTGATCCTGCGCGGCAAGCGGTTCGGGTTCAGCCTGGAAGAGATCCGCCAGCTGCTGGATCTGTACCATGTCGGCGACCAGCAGGTGACGCAGCTCACCAAGACCTATGAGGTCGGCCGCGAGCGGCTTGCCGATATGGAGCGCCAGCGCGAAGAGCTGACCGAGGCGATCGAAGACCTGAAAGACCAGCTGGCCTGGGGCGAAAAGATGATCGCCTCAATGCGGGCCAAGCAGGAGGCCGCCCAATAGGCAGCCGCCCCGCCCTTTCCGCCGGACTGTCCGGCATCACCACGAGCAACAAGACCCCTGAAGAGGACCGCAATGCCTTCGTATACAGCCCCCGCCAAAGACGCCCAGTTTATCCTGCATGACGTGCTGAAAGTATCGGACAACAGTATTCCCGGATACAGCGAGCTGGAACCGGATTTCACCGGTGCGGTGCTGGAGGAAGCAGGCAAAATTGCCAGCGCCGTGCTGCACCCGCTGAACGTCGCGGGCGACACCGAGGGCTGCCGGCTGGAAAACGGCGTGGTCTATACGCCCAAGGGGTTCAAGGAAGCCTTTGAGCAGGTCAAGGACGGCGGCTGGACCGGGCTGGACATGCCCGAGGAATTCGGCGGCCAGAACATGCCCTATGTCATGGGCACCGCCGTGGGTGAGTTCTTCTCGTCTGCGAACCAGGCGTTCACCATGTATCAGGGGCTGACCCATGGCGCCGCCTCGGCGATCCTGGTGCATGGCACCGAGGAACAGAAAGCCACCTATCTGCCCAATATGGTCAGCTGCCAGTGGACCGGCACCATGAACCTGACCGAACCCCATTGCGGCACCGACCTCGGCCTGATGCGCAGCAAGGCGGAACCGAAGGGCGACGGCAGCTATAAGATCTCCGGTCAGAAGATCTTTATCTCCTCCGGTGATCACGACATGGCGGAAAATGTGATCCATCTGGTGCTGGCCAAGATCCCCGGCGGCCCCGAGGGCATCAAGGGCGTCAGCCTGTTCATCGTGCCCAAGTTCATCGTCAACGCAGATGGCACTCCGGGCGAACGCAACGGTGTCTCGGTCGGCAAGATCGAAGAGAAGATGGGCATTCACGGCAATTCGACCTGCGTGATGGATTATGACGGTGCCACCGGCTGGCTGCTGGGAGAAGAGCACAAGGGCATGCGCGCCATGTTCACCATGATGAACGAGGCGCGTCTGGGTGTCGGCATGCAGGGCCTGGCCCAGGCCGAGGCCGCCTATCAGAACGCAGTCGAATACGCCAAGGACCGGCTGCAGGGCCGCGATGTGACCGGCGCCAAGAACCCGGACGGCCCCGCGGATCCGCTGATTGTGCACCCGGACATCCGCCGTTCGCTGATGGATCAGAAAAGCTTTGCCGAGGGCGCGCGTGCGTTCCTGCTGTGGGGTGCCACCCTGATCGACCAGGCGCATCGGGCGGGTGACAAGGACGCCGACGGGCTGATCTCGCTGATGACGCCGGTGATCAAGGGTTTCCTGACCGATCAGGGCTATGACATGACCGTGCAGGCGCAGCAGGTCTATGGCGGCCATGGCTACATCGAAGAATCAGGCATGTCGCAATACACCCGCGACGCCCGCATCGCGATGATCTATGAGGGTGCCAACGGCGTGCAGGCGCTGGATCTGGTAGGCCGCAAGCTGGGCCAGCACGGCGGCAAATATGTGCTGGCCTTCTTTGATCTCGTGAAAGCCTTCTGCCAGGAAAACAAAGATGTTTCAGAGACTTTCGGCAAAGACTTCATCGATCCGCTGAAGGCGGCCTCGAAAGATCTGCAAGCGGCCGGCATGTTCTTCATGCAGAACGGCATGAAGGATCCCAACCACGCGCTGGCCGGCTCTTACGACTTCATGCATCTGTTCGGGCAGGTCTGCCTGGGCCTGATGTGGGCAAAGATGGGCAAGGCTGCGCAAGAAGCGCTTGACGCCGGGTCCCCTGACGCGGCGTTCTATGAGACGAAACTCGCAACCGGCCGGTATTATATGGCACGGCGGCTGCCCGCGACCAAACTGCACCTGGCCCGCATCGAAAGCGGTGCGGAAACAGTGATGGCGCTGGACGCGGACGCCTTCTGATGCCTTTCCGGGCGTTCCCCTGACGGGAGTGCCCGGCCCAGCCCCGGCCGGTGCTTTGACATGCAAAGGACCACATGATGCCAAAACGTTTCCGCCTGACCCGCCGCTTCCCGGTTGCGATGACCGAGGACGGCTACCGCAAGCTCAGGAAGTTTGCCCAAGAGGCCGGGCTGGATGAAGGCGAAGCGCTGTCATTCCTGTTCGAGAATTTCGACAGTGTGACGGACTTTGAAAACCTGAGCCACCGGCTGCGGCTGTTCAACGCCGAGCTGGAGGCGCGCAAAAGATAAGGCCCGGAAGCGGCCAAAGGGAGAAAGATGACCGAGACTCGCTCCGCATGGATGACGGATGAGCATCAGATGCTCGCCGGAATGACGGCCCAGTTCATTACCAATGAATGGGCGCCCAAGTTCGAGACCTGGCGCAAGCAGGGCATGATGGACCGGGAAACCTGGAACCAGGCCGGAGACCTCGGCCTGCTCTGCCCCTCCATTCCCGAAGAATACGGCGGCGCCGGTGGCGACTTCGGCCACGAGGCCGTGATCCTGATGGAAGGCAGCCGTGCCAATCTGGCCAGCTGGGGCCAGGGCATCCATTCAGGCATCGTTGGCCACTATATCCTGGCCTATGGCACCGAAGAGCAGAAACAGCGCTGGCTGCCCAGGATGGTGACCGGCGAACTGGTCGGCGCCCTGGCGATGACGGAACCCTCCACCGGATCAGACGTGCAGTCGATCAAGACCAAGGCATTGCGCGACGGCAACGCTTACCGGCTGTCGGGGCAGAAGACCTTTATCACCAATGGACAGCACGCCAATCTGATCCTGGTCGCTGCGAAGACCGACCCGGCGGCGGGTGCCAAAGGTGTGTCGCTGGTGGCGGTGGAAACCGACGGTGCGGCAGGCTTCACCCGCGGCCGCAACCTCGACAAGATCGGCTGCCATGCGGCGGACACGTCCGAGCTGTTCTTCAGTGATGTGGAAATCCCGCCGGAAAACATCCTGGGCGGTGCCGAGGGCCAGGGTTTTTACCAGATGATGCAGCAGCTGCCGCAAGAGCGTCTCATCATCGCCTGCGGGGCCGTTGGCGCCATGGAAGGCGCCGTGGACCGCACCATCGCCTATTGCAAGGAACGCGAAGCCTTTGGCGGCCCGATCCTGCAATTCCAGAACACCCGCTTTAAACTGGCGGAATGCCAGACCAAAGCCAAAGTGGCGCGCGCTTTCCTGGACAACTGCATCTGCGAACATCTGGAGGGCAAGCTGACGGTTGAGAAGGCAGCAATGGCAAAATACTGGATCACCGACACCCAGGGCGAAGTGCTGGATGAGTGCCTGCAACTGCACGGCGGCTACGGCTACATGCAGGAATATGCGGTGGGTGAAATGTGGGCCGACGCCCGCGTGCAGCGGATCTACGGCGGCACCAATGAGATCATGAAGGAACTGATTGCGCGGGCACTGTAGCCGCAAGATCCGCTGCGGCACCGCGGGAGGAAAGCCATGGATTTGAGTATTTGGAAAAAGATGAAACAGCCGATGCGCCCCTGCCCTGCAGGTTCCGCAAGACAGGGACGTCTTCACCTTTTACGGTCATCGGCTCTCCAGCCTGTACCGCGCCGCCACGATACAGCCATCTTGGTTAACAGGACCTGAAACCCTTCATCTTTTCGAAAATACTCCACGGGGGTGCGGGGGTGTGAAACCCCCGCTCCAACAGCAGAAACAGGGAATAGCAGATGACAATAAAACTGCATTGCTTTGGCGAAAGCGGAAACTCCTACAAGGCCGCTTTGGCACTGGAACTGTCGGGTCTTGCTTGGGAACCGGTCTTTGTGGATTTTTTCAGCGGCGCGGCGCGCACCGAGGAATTCCGCGACTTCACTCCCATGGCTGAGGCACCGGTGCTGGTGGACGGCGATCTGACGCTCAGCCAGTCCGGCGCGATCCAGCAGTATATCACCGACAAGACCGGTAAGTTCGGCGGCGCGCCAGAAGACAAATACGAGGTTCTGCGCTGGGTGCTGTGGGACAATCACAAACTGTCCAGCCAGGCCGGGATGACCCGCTTCCTGATCCACTTCCTGCCGGAAAAACACCGGCCGCCGGAAGTGATCGCCTTCATGCAAGGCCGCCTGAAAGCCGCATATGCCACATTGGAACACCACCTGAAGGGGCGCGAATGGATTGCGGGCAGCGGGCTGAGCAATGCCGACATCAGCTGCTGCAGCTATCTGTATTATCCCGAGCCTTTCGGCTTTGACCGGGCTGACTGGCCCAATATCGACGCCTGGCTCACCCGCATCAGCGAACAGCCCGGCTGGAAACACCCCTATGATTTGATGCCCGGCAACCCGTCGGACCGGGCGTGAGGAGAACGACATGACAGACGCATATATCTATGACGCCCTGCGTACCCCGCGCGGCAAGGGCCGCAAGGATGGATCCTTGCATGAGGTGACCTCGGTCCGCCTGTCCGCCCTGACGCTGAATGCGATCAAGGAGCGCAACAACCTGGAGGGTCACGCGGTTGAGGACGTGATCTGGGGCAACGTGACCCAAGTGATGGAACAGGGCGGCTGCCTGGCCCGCTCGGCTGTTCTCGCCTCGGCTCTGGACGAGCGTATTCCAGGCCTGGCTATCAACCGTTTCTGTGCGAGCGGCATGGAAGCCGTGAACCTGGCGGCAAACCAGGTCAAAGGCGGCGCAGGTGATGGCTACATCGCCGGCGGTGTTGAAATGATGGGCCGGGTGGCCATGGGCAGCGACGGCGCCGCGATTGCTGTGGATCCGAGCCTTGCAATGGATACCTATTTCGTACCGCAGGGCATTTCGGCCGACATCATCGCAACTGAGTACGGTTTCAGCCGCGATCAGGCCGACGCGCTGGCAATGGAGAGCCAGCGCCGTGCCAAGGCCGCGTGGGATGACAACCGATTTGCAAAATCTGTGATCACCGTGCGCGACCAGAACGGGCTGCCGATCCTGGATCATGACGAGTACATGCGCCCCGGCACCGATATGCAGGCGTTGGGATCGCTGAACCCTGCCTTCCAGATGATGGGCGAGCAGATGCCCGGCTTCGACAAGGTGGCAATGATGAAATATCCGCATCTGGAGCGGATCAATCATATCCACCATGCAGGCAACTCATCCGGCATCGTGGACGGCGCCGCGGCACTTCTGATCGGCAACAAGGAATTCGGCGAAAAGCACGGCCTGAAGCCACGGGCGCGGATCAAGGCGACCGCCAAGATCGGCACCGATCCCACTATCATGCTGACCGGCCCGGTGCCGGTGACCGAGAAGATCCTGGCCGATAACGGCATGAAGATCGGCGATCTGGATCTGTTTGAAGTGAACGAGGCCTTTGCCTCCGTCGTGCTGCGCTTCCAGCAGGCGTTTGATGTCGATCCCGAGCGGGTGAACGTGAACGGCGGCTCCATCGCGATGGGGCATCCGCTGGGCGCCACCGGTGCGATCATCATCGGCACCCTGCTGGATGAACTGGAGCGGCAGGATAAAGAATGCGGCCTCGCCACCCTGTGCATTGCATCGGGCATGGGTGCGGCAACGATCATCGAGCGCGTCTGATGCCGAAGCTGGACCTTTCCCAACTGCCCTGGCGCACCGGGTCGGGCTACCCCGGCAAGCTGGCTGAGGCCTGCGCCGGACGCAGCGTGCAGCCGCTGGGGGATCCCGGCGGGCTCAGCCAGTTCGGCGTCAACATCGTCCGGCTGGAGCCCGGCGCGGCCTCCTCCCTGCGCCACTATCACATGGAGCAGGACGAGTTTGTGATGGTGACTGAGGGCACCTGCACCCTGGTAGACGATCAGGGCGCACATGAGATGTTGCCGGGCGATTGTGCCGCCTTTCCGGCAGGGGACGAGAACGGCCACCATCTGGTGAACCGTTCTGACAAGCCTGCGGCGTTCCTTGTGGCGGGGACGCGGACCGCAACCGAGACCGGCTATTACAGCGATTTGGACATGATGGTGAAATTCGCAGGCGGCGAGTTCACATTCACCCGCAAGGACGGCAGCCCGCTGACGGCTGACCAGACCGGAGAAGACACATGAGCGATTTTAAATACGGCGTGGACGCGGACGGCGTCGCAATCATCACCTGGGACGCGATCGGCAAAAGCATGAACGTCCTGACCCGCGAGGCCTTTGGCCTGGTGGAGGAATACGTGGACCGGGCGCTGGAAGACGAGGCCGTCAAGGGCATCGTCATCACCAGCGGCAAGAAGGATTTTGCCGGCGGCATGGACCTGAATGTGCTGGCCACCATCCGCGAGGAGTCGGGCGACAACCCGGCCCAGGGGCTGTTCGACTTCACCATGGGCGGCCACCGCATCCTGCGCAAACTGGAACTTGCAGGCATGGACCTCAAGACCAAGAAGGGCGGCAAGCCGGTGGCCTGTGCGATCAACGGCACCTGTGCCGGCATCGGCACCGAGATTGCGCTGGCCTGCCATCACCGGGTGATGACGTCGAACCCCAAAGCCAAGATCGGCCTGCCGGAAATCATGATCGGCATCTTCCCCGGCGGCGGCGGCACCACGCGGTATTCCCGCATGGTCGGCGCCATGGCAGCGGCCCCGGTGCTGCTGGAAGGCAAGATGCTGGACCCGAAAAAGGCCAAGGGGGCGCAGCTGATCGACGCGGTTGCAGACGATGCGCTGGCCGCGGCCAAAGACTGGGTGCTGAACGCCAAACCCGCAGATCTGGTGAAACCCTGGGACGCCAAGGGTTACAAAATGCCGGGCGGCGCGCCGTATCACCCCGCCGGCTTCATGACCTTTGTCGGCGCCTCGGCGATGATCAACGGCAAGACCCAGGGCGCCTTTCCGGCAGCCCAGGCGCTGCTCAGCTCGATCTATGAAGGCGCGCTGGTTGATTTCGACACCGCGCTGAAGATCGAGGCGCGCTGGTTCACCCATGTGCTGATGAACCCCTCGTCCTCGGCGATGATCCGCAGCCTGTTCCTGAACAAGCAGGCGCTGGAAAAAGGCGCTGTGCGACCCAAGGACGTGCCGGACCAGTCGGTGAAGAAGATCGGCGTACTGGGGGCTGGCATGATGGGCGCAGGCATCGCGCTGGTTTCGGCCCAGGCGGGCATGGAGGTGGTTCTGATAGACCGCGACCAGGAGGCTGCCGACAAGGGCAAGGCCTACTCCGCCGCCTACATGGACAAGGGCATCAAGCGCGGCAAAGCGACCGAAGAGAAGAAAGAGGCGCTGCTGGCAAAGATCACCGCGACCCCGGATCTGGACGCGCTGAAGGGCTGCGACCTGATCATCGAGGCGGTGTTTGAGGACCCGGGTGTGAAGGCCGAAATGACCCAAAAGGTCGAGGCGATCATCCCCGAAGACTGCATCTTTGCCTCCAACACCTCGACCCTGCCGATCAGCGAGCTGGCCAAGGCCTCCAAACGCGCGGATCAGTTCATCGGCATCCACTTCTTCTCCCCGGTTGAGAAGATGTTCCTGGTGGAAATCATCAAGGGCAAGGAGACCGGCGACCGGGCGGTGGCGAAGGCGCTGGATTACGTGCGCCAGATCCGCAAGACACCGATTGTGGTCAACGACGCGCGCTTCTTCTACGCCAACCGCTGCATCATTCCTTACATCAACGAAGGGGTGCGGATGATCGCCGAGGGTGTGTCTCCGGTGCTGATCGACAACGCTGCGCGTCAGCTGGGCTTCCCGGTGGGGCCGATCCAGCTGACCGATGAAACCTCGATTGACCTCGGCGCCAAGATCGCCCGCGCAACCAAGGCGGCGATGGGCGATGCCTATCCTGAAAGCCCCTCGGACGATCTGATCTTCTGGATGGAAGAACAGGGCCGTTTGGGGCGCAAGGCCAATGCCGGTTTCTTCGATTATGACGACAAGGGCAAGCGGGTTGAGTATTGGAAGGGCCTGCAGGACAAGTATCCGCAAGCCGCCGAGCAGCCCGAGCTGATCGAAGTCCAGGAGCGGCTGATGTTCGCGCAAGTGCTGGAAGCAGTGCGGGCGTTGGAGGAAGGGGTGCTGATGGACATCCGTGAGGGTGACGTCGGCGCGGTCCTGGCCTGGGGTTTTGCCCCCTGGTCCGGCGGCCCCCTGAGCTGGCTGGATATCATCGGCACGCCCTATGCGGCTGAGCGCTGCGATCAGCTGGCCGAGCAGTACGGCGCACGCTTTGCCTGCCCGGACCTGCTGCGCGACATGGCGAACAAGGGTCAAAGCTTCTATGGCCGGTTCAACCCGGAGAAATCCGCGGCCGCCTGATGGCAGCGGAAAACAAAAAAGAACGGCCGGGGCAGTCCCGGCCGTTTTCATTTGTTCCGAAAGAAGTGCTGCCGGCTCAGTTTACCGGTGGATGATACTGTGCCGCAGAGGATGCCGGGCCGGGCGCGCTCCAGCGTTCGTCCTCGGCCATCATCGACAAGACCAGGCCCCGCGCCTCATCCGGCGGCAGCACCCTGTAGGCACTTTCTTCGGTAAAGATGCGCCCGCACATCAAATTGACCGGTGCGGCTGCAAACGCCAGCATTCCGGCTTCAAGGTAAATCACCTGATCCTGGGCAAAGCGCGGCATGATCAGCTCCAGCTGCGCGCCGGGATGCATCCGGTGGATGCCGCGGTAGCCCTCCAGCGCGGCGGCAGACACCACCGCAAAGGGATCGCCCTGAACATCCTCCACCAGGTCGCTTTCCAGCAGCACGCCCTGATCCGGCATCAGCCACAACGGCACCCGGTTCATCAGCGCATCGCGCGGCACCAGCAGCGGACAGCGGGCCGGGTCCAGACCGCTGTCGCCCGGAACGATGGTTTCGCGCTGCAGTTCCATAACCGTTTGCATGCCATGATCGAATGTCAGCACCTTGTCGCCCGGCGTCAGCGCCTCAACCGGGCGCCAGCCCAGGTTGGACGCAACATGGGTGCCCGCCAGAAAACCGCCTTGCCCCGCAGGGACCAGGGGGAAGCCGCTGTTCAAAACCCGCCCAGCCGGGGTCTGCGTGCGTGTCAGGAGCCAATCCAGCATCCGTGTTCCTTTCCTGCAGCCAGGGTCCGAACCGCTGGCCGGTTTCCGGTTTTTGCCAGTTCCCGCGGTTTCAACGGTGCGGTAATGCGGCAAAAACCAGTCACTGTTCACGTCGCCGCGCCAATCCGCTTACCCGATCCGGGATTGATCCCGATCCGGCAGGCTCAGCGCTGTTTCATGTCACTGGGATACGCGCGAGTCGTTAAAAGAGTATTCAAATTGCGCAATGTCTGCAGCGCAGGCCCGTGCGATGGCTTCAGCAGCGGCATCGTCATAATAGCCCCGCCAGTCCCGCAGCCGGCCGCTTTCATTGACCCGCGGCAAGTCGAGGACAAAGCCGAGATGGTCAAACAGCGGCCGGGCATCCTCCTGAAAATATTCCAGGCGGATGTAAAGCTGGCATTGTTCGGCCCCGTCCGCACGGCGCATGTAAGACGCCGCGGGGCTGCCTTGGAACGCGCTTACAATCTGCGGATGCTGCACAAAACCGCGGAACTCCAGACTCTGCGCAAGCTGGATGGCCGGATGGCTGAAGCGCTGTTCCCTCAGCCAGTGATAATAGCTCACCGCCCGGTCCCAGGGGTTGCGCACTATGGTGAAGGCAAACAGCGCGTGCAGGTCTTCCTCCGGCACCAATCCCGCAATATCTGCCAAGGTCGAATGTTTCCAAAGCCGCCCGCGGGTCTGCGCGTTCTGCAGACGGCGGCGGCGTTTCAGCGCTTTCGGCGTGTCCCCCAGCATCATGTCATCCGCCATGGCGCGCTCCTCCAGCGCCAGCGCCAGCGCGGTGCCGCCGGTCTTGGGGATGTGGATGAAAACGTATCTGCGGCCTTGGGACAGGATCATGATCTGACCCTAGGGGATTGATCTGTGTATGGAAATACCGATCTGCGCCAAGCTTCCAGCTTCTTTCTGGTCGCAAATACCTCGGGGTGAATTGGCCCTTCAGGGCCAAGAGGGGCAGCGCCCCTGCTACCTCGAACGCAGTGCAATGGTGGCGCCGGCCGCAATGATCAGCGCGATCCCCAGCATCTGCCAGATGTTCAGCGCCTGCCCCCAAAAGGCCCAGGCAACCCCCGGCCCGACAATCATCACCGAGTATTCAAAGACGGCGACATAAGATGCTTCGCCCAGCTGATAGGCCTTGGTGATCAAAAACACGCCGCCCACCGCCGCACAGCCCTGCAGCAGGATCAGGTGCGAGATTTCCCACAGCGGCCAGACCCAGCCGCGGGTCACAAACCCATCGGCGCCATCGGCCACCGGCTGCGGCCAGATCTCCAGGCCCGTCAGCAGCAGCGCCCCCAGCACGCCCTGCACCAGCAGATAGATGAACAGCATCGCCACGGTGCTTTCGCCCTGGCAGTAAAGGCCGGTTGCCAGCGACCCCAGTGCGTAGAACAGCCCGCCTGCAACCGGCACCAGGATCAGCCAGTTGAAGGCCGCCGGGTCCGGCTGCAGAACCATCAGGACGCCCGCAAAACCGCAGAGCACTGCGGCAACCCGGATCCAGCCGATCCGCATCCTCAGGAACAGCACGGAAATCACCACGATCAGGATCGGCGAGGTGAACAGCCCCGCCAGCGCCTGTGCGATCGGCATCAGCGCGACTGCGGCAAAGTAGAACACCATCGCGACCGCCACCAGCACAGCCCGCAGCAGCACCGCCCCCATCCGGCGCGGTGCCAGGCCGCCAAGCCCCGCCCGGGCCATCAGCCACAAAAAAGGCAGCGCGACAAAGCTGCGAAGCAGATAGAATTGGCCAAGCCCGATCTGTTCGGCCATCAGCGGCACGGCGTTGTCGGTGATGCCGATAATCAGCATCGCCGCCAGCATGGCATGTGCGGCCGCTGTCTGGCTGCCGTTTTCTGCGGAAAGGGTCGCTGTTTGTTTCATACCCTTCCCATTGCCCGCAACATTCCGCAATATCTGTTCTCTAAGCGACACCAAAGTGATTCAGGGGAGGAAACTGATGGGGTGGATGGCGGATGAAACCGGTCTGGAGAAGACCGCCGCGAATTATGTGCCGCTGACGCCGCTGTCGCATCTGCAGCGGGCGGCACAGGTGTTTCCGGAGCATCTGGCGGTTAGCTATGGCAAGCACCGCAAGACCTATGCCGAATACCACGACCGCTGCACACGGCTGGCCTCGGGGCTGGTCAAGCTGGGGGTGAAGCCCGGCGACGTGGTGGCCACGCTGCTGCCGAACATCCCGGCCCAGGCCGAGGCGCATTTCGGGGTGCCAGCCTGCGGGGCAGTGCTGAACACCATCAATACCCGGCTGGATGTGAGCACAGTTGCCTATATCTTCGGCCATGGCGAAGCCAGGGTGGTGCTGGTCGACCCGCAATTCCTGGAACTGGCCGAGGCCGCCGTCGAGGAAATGGAAGGCCCCGCCCCGGTCTTGATCGAAGTGGCGGATGATCAGGCCACCTGGCACGCGACCGGCCGGCACATGGAGTACGAGGCGCTGCTGGCCAGCGGCGACCCGGATTTCCAGTGGATCATGCCCGAGGATGAATGGGAAAGCCTGGCGCTGAACTATACTTCCGGCACCACCGGGCGACCCAAGGGCGTAGTGTATCACCACCGCGGCGCCTATCTGATGACCACGGGCACGGTGATTTCCTGGCGGATGGTGCTGCATCCGGTCTATCTGACCATCGTGCCGTTGTTCCACTGCAACGGCTGGAACCACACCTGGATGATGCCAGTGGTGGGCGGCACCTTGGTCTGCTGCCGCGATGTTTCGGCGCAAAATATCTACAATGCCATCCATTACGAGGGCGTCACCCATTTCGGCGGCGCGCCGATTGTGCTGAACATGCTGGTCAATGCGCTGGACGAGGAGCGGCGCACCTTCGACCACACGGTTGAGGTTTTCACTGCAGGCGCCCCGCCTGCCCCCGCAACGCTGTCGAAGATCGAGGATCTGGGCTTCAACGTCACCCATGTTTACGGGTTGACCGAGACTTATGGCCACGTCACCGAATGCTACTGGAAAACCGCAGAATGGGATGGGCTGGACAAGGCCGGGATCGCCGCGAAGAAATCCCGCCAAGGGGTTGCCATGCCGATGCTGGAGCCTGTGGTGGTGCGCGACAGCGAACACAACACCCTGCCAAAGGATGGACAGAGCCAAGGAGAGATCGCCCTGCGCGGCAATGTGGTGATGAAGGGATATCTGAAGAACCCGGAGGCCACGGCCGAAGCCTTCAAAGACGGCTATTTCAACTCTGGCGACCTGGCGGTGCAGCACCCCGACGGCTACATCCAGATTGCCGACAGGGCCAAGGATATCATTATCTCGGGCGGCGAGAACATTTCCTCGGTCGAGGTGGAGGGCGTGCTGATGGCGCATCCGGATGTGCTGCTGGCTGCTGTCGCTGCGATGCCGGATGAAAAATGGGGCGAGGTGCCTTGCGCCTTTGTCGAACTGAAGCCGGGTGCCAAGGAAGACGCAGCGGCGCTGATCGCCTTCACCCGAGAGACGTTGGCGGGCTTCAAGGCGCCCAAGAAAGTTGTGTTCCAGGAGCTGCCCAAGACCTCCACCGGCAAGATTCAGAAGTTCGAACTGAGAAAAACCGCCAAGAACCTGTAACTTTTCATGGCGAAACAGCATCCGGGGGCAGCAAAGCAATTTGCTGCCCCTGTTTTATGTGATTATTCTGACGGCAACGATAAAAACGGGGGCCGGGCTGGCTGCATGACGGCATTGAAGGAATTTGAGCGGCTGGAGGCTGCGGGCTTGTGGCGCGCGGACCGGGAGGCGCAGCGGCGGGATGTGATCATCTCGCTGGGGGATGCGACGCTGACGATTGCCAGTATGAACGATCTGCCGCTGGCGCATTGGTCGCTGGCAGCGGTAGAGCGCGCCAATCCCGGGGAATTCCCGGCCCTGTTCCACCCCGATGGCGACCCCGGCGAAACACTGGAACTGGGTCAGGACGAAACCGCCATGCTGGAGGCGATTGCCCGGGTGCAAAACGCCATCGGCCGCTCCCGCGCGCGGCCCGGCCGGCTGCGGGCCGCCAGTATCCTGGGCACCTTTGCGCTGGTGCTGGCGCTGCTGGTCCTGTGGCTGCCTGGTGCTGTCACCCGGCATGCGGTCAGCGTGGTTCCCGACATAAAACGCAAGGCGATCGGCCAGGCCTTGCTGGGCCGGCTCGAGCGGGTCTCGGGGCCCGCCTGCGCGACCCCCGAAGCCGCACCGATCCTTCGAGACCTGGCACAGCGCACCGGGGTGCGGCAACTGGCGATCCTGCGGTCCGGCATACCCGGCAGCCTGCATCTGCCTGGCGGCATCGTGCTGCTGAACCGGTCGTTCGTTGAGGATTTCGAGGATCCCGCAGTGGCAGCCGGCGCCATCCTGGCGGAACGCGCCCGGGCCGAGGCCAGCGACCCGATGTTCGAACTGCTGGAGGCCGGGGGTGTCATGGCCGCCTTCAAATTGCTGACCACGGGCGAGTTGGACCGCGCAGCCCTGGATGCCTATTCCGAAACCACCCTGGCCAGCCCCCGTCCGGCACTGCCGGATCAGGTGCTGCTGGCGGAGTTTGCCCGCGCGGCGCTGCCCTCCTCGCCTTATGCCTATGCGCTGGACATCACCGGCGAGACCGTGCTGGGTCTGATCGAGGCGGACCCGATGGCAGGCCGCGACCAGGAGCCGCTGCTGAATGACCGCGACTGGGTGCAACTGCAGAACATCTGCGGCTGACATTGCCCCCTTGAAATCGCCGGGCCGCAGGGTAATATGGATACCCAAGCGAGGACGGCCTCCCCCATTCCGGGACAGCGCTCCGGGACGGCCCGGGACAATCTGAGGGAATGGGCCATGCGCACCGCCAAAGACCGGATCCGTCACGCAATTTCATTTGAAGTCCTTGGCCTTTTGCTGGTGACACCGGCCGGGGCCTGGCTGTTTCACATCCCGATGCAGCATTTCGGCATTGCCGCCCTGGTCTGCGCCACGCTCGCCACATTCTGGAACTATGCCTATAACCTGCTGTTTGACCGCATCATGCAGCGGCTGGCCGACACCACGCGGAAAACCGTTGCCCTGCGCGTTGCGCATGCAATCCTGTTTGAACTGGGCCTGCTGCTGGCGCTGATGCCTTTTCTGGCCTGGTTCCTGGAGATTACTTTGCTTGAGGCTTTTGTGATGGACCTGGGCTTTGCAGGTTTCTACCTCGTCTACGCGTTTTCTTTCAATTGGGTCTATGACATCGTCTTTCCGCTTCCGCAGGCTGAGCCTGACGCTGCAGCCGGCGCGCATTGACCGGCTGACTTTCCGCCGCAATCCCAAAGACAAAAAAGCCGGGGCGGACCCCGGCTTTTGTTCTTTTCCAGTACGCTATTACTTGCTCAGCCTGGCCCTGGCAAAACCCGCGCCCTGCACCTTGGCCAGTGCGGCGGCGGCATCAGCAGTCTGACGGAAAGGGCCGGCAAGAACCACCTTGTGGGGCTGACCCCTGCGGCTGACAGTGCCCAGACGGACCGGCAGCCCGGTGGCGGCCAGCCGCCGCGCTGCGGCCTTGGCCTGATCTGCGTCAGCGTAGGTTGCGGCGCGGACATAGCGCGCAGCCGGGGCCTGCTGCGGCGCCGCCGCATCCGGTGCAGAGCGGGTCGACAGGCGCAGGCCCGACGGCTGCGCTTCGGCCGGGCTGCGGCGCACATTGCGCGGCAGTGTCAGCGTTGCACGGTCAAGCGGCAGCTGCACCAGGCGGCGCGGCACGCCCTTGGTCCAGACCTGCGCCATCTGCGCATCGCCGTGGGATGTGCGCACCCCCCGCATCGGGTTCAGGCGGTCGTCTTCACGTTCCACGGCCAGATAGCCGGCCGGGGCCTGGGCAAAACCGGTCACCACTGCCGGGCGCACGGTACGCACCGCACGCTGCGGGTTCAGCCGCCCGTCGGTCCAGACCGGGCGGTAGCCTTCGGGCACCGTGAAACTGTTGCTGAGACGGCGGTCCTGGTAGATGTGCGTCTGCACCACACGCGTATTCGGGGTGAGGCGCAGGGAGAATTGCGGGCCGCTGCCCTGCCCGCTGTAAGTCACCGGCGAAACAGTTTGCGGGCCGCAGCGCGCGCCGGTGGCATTGGTGTACTGGCGGCTGATATCCGAAAGACCGGCACACGCACCACTGCCTGCGGGCTGCACTGCAGCCGGAGCGGGTGCTGCTGAGGCCGGGATTGGCTTGGGCGTCACACGCACGACCCTCTTAGGTGCCGGTTTCGGCGCCGGAGCAGCAGCGGCGGGCCGGGCGCTGATGGATTGCGGTGTACGGCGCGGCTTGGCCGTGGTGACGATCCTGGGCGCTGCGGCGGCGGGTTTGGCAGCGGTGGAAGGTCGATTTGCTGCTGCGGACGCAGCCGATTGTGCCGGCTGCTGACCTGGCTCCAGCGTGATCAGCTCCGGCGCCGCGGCTGCCTGCTGCGTCCGCGTGGCGCCTGCCAGCTTGGTTGGCGCATAGCCGCAAATCTGCTTACGCGAGCGGGAGACCCGTGGAACCCAGGTGACATTGCCGTCAATGCCTGCACGGATGTAGATACAGCCGCGGCTGTCAACATATTGCTTGCCTTTATAGGAAGCAGGCGGAAATTCGGAGGGCGGGCTGGTTTCACGCAGGGTTTGTGCCTGTATACCTGCCGCTCCAGTTGTCCCCGCGATGATGGCCAGTGCAATAATTCTAGTTATTTTCATTCCTGAGCCCCACAAAATATGGCTGCAGGATGCCTGACTCCGGCCTGTGAGTAAAGATTCTGCGGCAACAATAAGGCCGCAAGGCGGCGATTTTTGCTCAAATTGGAGCTTGTTTGCCTGCCGCAGGCGGCTGCCGGGCAGTCCGGCCAAGGCAATCAGGGCTGCCTTGGCCGCTGCGTTCCGATCATTTGGTGCCGAACATCCGGTCGCCGGCATCGCCCAGACCGGGCAGAATGTAACCTTTCTCATTCAGCTGCCGGTCCAGCGAAGCGGTGACGATCGGTACATCCGGATGTGCTTCTTTCATCCGCGCAACGCCTTCGGGCGAGGCCAATAGGCAGAGAAAGCGGATGTTGTTGGCGCCGGCCTCTTTCAGCAGATCGATAGCGGCAGCTGAGCTGTTGCCGGTGGCCAGCATCGGGTCCACCGCGATGACCAGCCGGTCTTCCAGCGCTTCGGGCGCCTTGAAATAGTATTGCACCGGCTCCAGGGTTTCCTCGTCACGGTAGAGGCCGACAAAACCGACGCGGGCCGAGGGGATCAGCTCCAGCACCCCGTCCAGCATGCCGTTGCCTGCGCGCAGGATCGACACCAGCGCCAGTTTCTTGCCTGCCAGGATCGGCGCGTCCATTTCCTCCATCGGGGTTTCGATATTGGTCGTGGTCAGCGCCATTTCGCGGGTGATTTCATAGGCCAAGAGCTGGGTGATCTCGCGCAGCAGGCGGCGGAAGCCGGCGGTGGACGTACCCTTGTCCCGCATCAGGGTCAGCTTGTGCTGCACAAGCGGGTGATCAACAACGGTCAGGTGGTCGGTCATGGGGCACTCCTATGGTCTGTTAACGGCGGTTCTGTTTGCAGCGCTTTTACGGGCTAGGCCGCGGCTGGCAAGCAGGTTTTGACCATGGGGTCAAAGAAAGCTTTTGCCGGGGCCTTGGGCCGGGACATTCAAATGGGCGGCGATGGACGCCGCCGCATCGGCGAATTTGATCTGCCCGATGGGTCCCGCGTCAAGCCCAGCAATCAGGACGGGCACCTGTTCGCGGGTGTGGTCACTGCCGGGCCAGCTGGGATCATTGCCGTGATCAGCAGTGAGCACGAGCATGTCATCCGGGCGCAGGTTTGGCAGCAGCCGCCCCAATTCCGCATCGAACCACTCCAGCGCGCGGGCATAACCGGCGATGTCGCGGGTGTGGCCGTACAGGCTGTCGAACTCGACAAAATTGGCGAAGGTCAGGCTGCCCTCCTCGGCCGTTTCCACCGCTTCAAAAAGATGCTGCATCAGCTTGGCATCAGAGCCCTTTTTCAAGGTGTCGATGCCGGACATCGTGAAGATATCACCGATTTTGCCGATGGCGTGGACCTTGCAGCCTGCCTCCTGCACCCAGTTGGTCAGCACCGGTGCTGGCGGGGTGATCGCATAGTCGCGGCGGTTGGTTGTGCGGGTAAATCCGTCCTCCGCCGAGCCGAGGAAGGGCCGCGCAATGACCCGGCCCACTTTCATTGTGTGCAGGCGCGGGGCGATGACCTCGCACAGGGCCAGCAGGCGGTCGAGGCCGAATACCTCCTCATGCGCGGCGATCTGGAAAACGCTGTCGGCGGAGGTGTAGCAGATCGGCTTGCCGGTCCGCATGTGCTCGGCGCCCAGATCGTCGAGGATCACTGTGCCGGAGGCGTGGCAATTGCCGAGGATGCCATCGGTGCCGGCCTGCTCAGCCACAAAGGCCGTGAGGTCTTCGGGGAAGGACGGCGCCTGATCGGGGAAATAATGCCAGTCCCAGGGCACCGGCAGGCCTGCCAGTTCCCAATGGCCCGACGGCGTGTCCTTGCCGCGGCTGACTTCGCTAGCACAGCCCCAGCGTCCCTGCGGCTCTGCATCCAGCCCCGGAAACGGCACCGAGGACGCCAGCCGCATGGCTGCACCAAGGCCGAGGCGTTCCATGTTCGGCACCTGCAGCGGGCCGCTTCTGCCCCCCTCTGCCTGTCCTGCGGCGCAGGCCTGGGTGATATGGGCCAGCGTGTTGGCGCCAAGGTCCGGCAGATCGCCGTTGAAGAACGCGCCGGCATCAGGCGCGCCGCCGATGCCAACGGAATCCATCACCACAAGGAAGGCACGGGGCATCAGGAGATCCTTTCGTGAACCAGCGGCGGCGGGGCGTCCGGCGCATCGCCGATGGCGATGGCGGCGAGTAAGGCAGCCTCTGCCATGTCTGCTGCATCATCGCTGGCGGCGTGGATGCAGGCAAGGGTGTCCCCTGCCCCGACGGGCTGGCCCAGGCGGACAATATCCGAGATGCCAACACCCGGGTGGATCTTGTCGCTCTCCACCATCCGGCCGCCGCCCAGGGCAACTACGGCCAGACCAAGTGCTTCGCCGTTCATGGCACAGACATGCCCGGCGCCGGAGGCCTTGACCGCCCGCACGACCTCTGCGCCCGGCAGATGATCCTGCCATTTGGCGGCGAAATCCGCAGGGCCGCCCATGGCCGCAATCATACGGGCAAACCGGTCTGCCGCGCGGCCATCGCTGAGAGTTGCGTTGATCTGCGCCGCACCTTCATCTGCGTCCGCGGCCAGACCGGCGTGGGCCAGCAGCTCGCCTCCCAAAACCGCGGAAATCTCTGCCAGCGGGCCAGCCGCCTGCCCTGTCAGCACCCGCATCACCTCGGCTACTTCCAGCGCATTGCCAAGGGCAGGCGCAAGCGGCTGGTTCATGTCGGTGATCAGCGCCGAAGTGCGGCAGCCGGCGGCATTCGCCGTATCGCACAGCGACTGCGCCAGCGCGCGGGCGTCATCGGCGGTTTTCATAAAGGCGCCAGAGCCGATTTTCACGTCCAGCACCAGCGCATCCGGGCTGGCGGCGAGTTTTTTGGACAGGATCGAGGCGGTGATCAGGTCAAGGCTTTCCACCGTCGCGGTGACGTCGCGGATCGCATAGAGCCGCTTGTCCGCAGGCGCGATCTGCGCTGTGGCGCCGGCAATGGCGCAGCCCATGTCCTGCATCATGCTCCGCAAGCGGTCCTCGCTGACGCTGGTGGAAACACCGGGGATCGCTTCCAGCTTGTCCAAAGTACCGCCGGTGTGGCCCAGCCCGCGGCCCGAGATCATCGGCACATAGGCACCGCAGGCCGCCAGCGCCGGTGCCAGCAGCAGCGAGACGCAGTCTCCCACCCCGCCAGTGGAATGCTTGTCCAGAACCGGGCCGTCCAGGTCCCACGTCAGCACATCGCCAGTGTCGCGCATCGCCAGCGTCAGGGCGCGGCGGCCCTCGACGCTGAGGCCCTGCAAGCACACTGCCATGGCAAAGGCCCCGGCCTGCGCGTCCGTCACGTCGCCGCTGGCGAGCCCTTCGGCAAACCAGCGCAGCGCGTCCCCGCCGGGGGTTTCACCGCGCCGCAGCTGCGCATTAATGGCGCGGGCGTCCATCAGCTCCGCTCCATATGGTCCGCGTCAAAGGCGCCCGGCAACAGGCCGCCGATGGTGGTCTCGTGCTCATCGCCGTCGGTGGTGGCCATGATGACCTTCACATCGTTGCTGGCGAATTCCTTGATCTTCTGGCGGCAGCCGCCACAGGGCGTGATCGGGGTCGGGCAGTCGGCGATCACATAGACCTCCGCCAGTTCTTTCTCCCCCGCTGCCACCATGGAGGCGATGGCGCCGGCCTCGGCGCAGGTGCCTTCGGGATAGGCCACGTTTTCAACATTGCAGCCGACATAAATCTGGCCGGTGGACGAGCGGATTGCAGCGCCAACCTTGAAATTGGAGTACGGCGCGTGGGCATTTTCGCGGACGGCGGTTGCGGCGGCTTTGAGGCTCATGGGCGTTTCCCCGGTTTTTGATCATCTGGTCAGAATGCCGCAGCCTAGCTGAATTGCCCCGGGGAGCGGAAGCCCCCGGATGCAGTTCCAGGCCTGTCCTTCTTTGCGCTGGACACGCCCTCAGGATTATCTCCAGAAATTGCGGGCAGTTTTCCGGGTCGCGGCCCCGGATCGTTCAGCCTAGCGAAACGGCAAAGCTGAGAGAACCTCCCGCTCCATCATCAGCATGTACTGCCGGAAAATCTCAGCTTTGAAACCAACAGCTTGGTTCAGACGGCGCGGGCTTTCTGAAGAACCATCAGGATCTTCAAGAAAAATGTGGATAATCTCTGGGTTTCCCTGCCCCTGTTTTGCACCGCAGCCATAGACCGCAGCCCGAAAACCGGGCCGCATCGAGATCATTTTCCACCAAAAGAAAACACCTAAATCCCTGACATAACACGTAAAGTCATTGCGCAAGCGCCATAACACCGAAGCGGGGAGCGGTGACTGGCTGACTCAACTTTTCACTCCCTTTTCATTTAGCGTTTGCTCGGGCCGCAGGGCAGAGTTCATGCAAGAAGCCGCCGCTTGCCCGCCGCTGCGTCCAATTGCGTCAGTTTGGGCTAGGTTTCCGGCAAGAAAAATGGTTTAACACTAAACAATATCGATTTTCAGGAGCGCCAGATGTCCGATTCACAGAACCTGCGCCAAGCCGCGCTCAACTATCACGAGTTTCCGCGCCCCGGCAAGCTGGAGATCCGCGCGACCAAACCGATGGCCAACGGGCGCGATCTGGCACGCGCCTATTCACCCGGCGTGGCAGAGGCCTGCACCGAGATCAAAGCGGACGCCGCCAATGCCGCGCGCTATACCTCGCGCGGGAACCTGGTTGCGGTTGTGACGAACGGCTCGGCGGTGCTGGGGCTCGGTAACATCGGCGCGCTAGCCTCGAAACCGGTGATGGAGGGCAAGGCAGTCCTGTTCAAGAACTTCGCGGGCATCGATTGTTTTGACATCGAAGTGAACGAAAGCGATCCGGAAAAGCTGGCGGATATCGTCTGCGCGCTGGAGCCGACGTTTGGCGCCATCAACCTGGAAGACATCAAGGCGCCGGATTGCTTTGTGGTGGAAAAGCTCTGCCGGGAGCGGATGAACATTCCGGTCTTCCACGACGACCAGCACGGCACCGCAATTGTGGTCGGCGCAGCCGCCACGAACGCCCTGCATGTGGCGGGCAAGTCGTTTGAGGAGATCAAGATCGTCTCCACCGGCGGCGGCGCGGCGGGCATTGCCTGCCTCAACATGCTGGTGAAGCTGGGGGTGAAGCGCGAGAATATCTGGCTCTGCGACATTCACGGTTTGGTCTACGAGGGCCGCGAAGAGGACATGAACCCGCAGAAGGCGGCCTTTGCCCAGGCTTCGGAGAAACGCACGCTGGATGAGGTGATGGACGAGGCGGATCTGTTCCTCGGTCTCTCCGGCCCGAACGTCCTGAAGCCCGAAATGGTGGCAAAGATGGCAGACCGCCCGATCATCTTTGCGCTGGCAAACCCGACCCCCGAGATCATGCCCGACGCCGCGCGCCAGGTGGCGCCGGAGGCGATCATCGCCACGGGCCGCAGCGATTTCCCCAATCAGGTCAACAACGTACTGTGCTTCCCCTTCATCTTCCGCGGCGCGCTCGATGTGGGGGCAACCGAGATCAATGACCAGATGCAGATCGCCTGCGTTGACGGCATTGCCGAACTGGCCCGCGCCACAACCAGTGCCGAAGCCGCGGCGGCCTACAAAGGGGAGCAGCTGAATTTCGGCGCCGATTACCTGATCCCCAAACCGTTCGACCCGCGGCTGGTGGCGGTGGTCTCCTCCGCCGTTGCCAAGGCGGCAATGGACAGCGGCGTTGCAACCCGCCCGATTGAGGACATCGAGGCCTATAAGCAGAAACTGAACCAGACGGTGTTCAAATCCGCCCTGCTGATGCGCCCGGTGTTTGAGGCCGCCCGCGCTGCGTCCCGCCGGATCGTGTTCAGCGAGGGCGAGGATGAGCGGGTGCTGCGTGCGGCGCAGGCGATCCTGGAAGAGACAACTGAAACCCCGATCCTGATCGGCCGTCCGGAAGTGATCGAGCGCCGCTGTGAGCGGCTGGGGCTGGATGTGCGGCCAGGGCGCGATTTCCAGCTGGTGAACCCGGAGAACGACCCGCGCTATTACGATTATTGGAACAGCTATCACAAGGTGATGCAGCGGCGCGGGGTGACGCCGGATCTGGCCAAGGCGATCATGCGCACCAATACCACTGCCATCGGCGCCATCATGGTCCACCGCGGCGAGGCGGACAGCCTGATCTGCGGCACCTTTGGCGAATACCGCTGGCATATGAATTACGTGCAGCAGGTTCTGGGCGGCAACAGCTATTCGCCGCACGGAGCGCTGTCGCTGATGATCCTGGAGGACGGGCCGCTGTTCATCGCCGACACCCATGTGCGGATCGAGCCGACGCCAGAGCAGATCGCGGAAACCGTCATCGGCGCGGCCCGCCATGTGCGCCGCTTCGGCCTGGATCCGAAGATTGCGCTGTGCTCGCAATCGCAATTCGGCAATATCGCCTGCGACACCGGCAGCCGGCTGCGCGCCGCGCTGGAGATCCTCGACGAAAAACGCCGGGATTTTGCCTATGAGGGTGAGATGAACATCGACTGCGCGCTGGATCCTGAGCTGCGCGAACGGATCTTCCCCAATTCACGGCTGGAGGGCGCGGCCAATGTGCTGATTTTCGCCCATGCCGATGCCGCCTCGGGGGTGCGCAATATCCTGAAGATGCGAGCCGGCGGTCTGGAGGTCGGGCCGATCCTGATGGGGATGGGCAACCGCGCCCATATCGTTTCCCCTTCGATCACCGCGCGCGGGCTTTTGAACATGGCCGCTATTGCCGGCACCCCGGTGGCGCACTACGGTTAGTCCGGCGGCTGGGAATTACTGCTGGCCGCCCATCCAGGGAGGTCAGCAAAGGGGACCAGCCATGAGAGGGCATTGCCACTGCGGCGCCGTGCATTGGGAGAGCCAGGCCGAGGCGGCCTGGAGCTGCTACTGCCACTGCGCCGATTGCCGCCGCAATTGCGCAGCACCTGTCACCGCATTTTTCGGACTGCCGCATGAGGCGGTCGCGTGGTCCGGCTCAATGCCGCAAATCTACAATTCCTCTGACGGTGTCGAGCGGCTGTTCTGCGGTGCCTGCGGCACCCAGATGGCCTATCGCACCGCACGGGATGCGGTGAACATCCATATGTACACGGCAACTCTGGAATGCCCTGGGGATTTGCCCCCCAAGTTCCATGTCTTCCACTCCGACCATGTGAGCTGGCTGGAGCTGAAAGACAAGCTGCCCCGCTACAGCCGGGGCAGAGAACAAGATGCACTGTAGCTGGACGGGGTTGACGGGCGGACATCAGTGTTTCCTGCCCCGCTAGGAGATCACGGAATTTCCTAGCGGTTTCCATGCAGGGAACCGGCGGGCGCTTAGCGGGCGTAACCGATGGTTTGCAGGGCATCCTTGATTTCGTCCAGGACAGCCGGATCGTCAATCGTGGCCGGCATCTTCCACGGGGTGCCATCCGCGATGTTCACCATAGTGCCGCGCAGGATCTTGCCGGAACGGGTCTTGGGCAGCCGGTCGACCACCGCCGCCAGTTTAAATGCGGCAACCGGGCCGATCTTCTCGCGCACCAGCTTGACGACCTCGGACACCACCTCGCCATGATCGCGGCCGGCACCGGCGTTCAGGCAGAGGAAGCCAACCGGCATCTGACCCTTAAGGCTGTCCGCCACGCCGATCACGGCGCATTCGGCGACATCCGGATGGCCTGCCAGCACTTCCTCCATGCCGCCGGTCGACAACCGGTGGCCCGCCACGTTGATCACGTCATCGGTGCGCGCCATGATGTAGAGATAGCCGTCCTCGTCCTTCATGCCCGCATCGCCGGTCTCGTAGTAGCCGGGAAATGTGGTGAGGTAGCTTTTCTTGAACCGCTCCCCGGCATTCCACAGCGTCGGCAGGGTGCCCGGCGGCAGCGGCAGCTTGACCGCGATAGCGCCCAGCTCGCCCGGCGCCACCGGGTTGCCGCCTTCGTCCAGAATATCGACTTCATAGCCCGGCATCGGCACTGCAGGCGAGCCAAGCTTGGTCGGAAGTTCTTCGATCCCCAGCGGATTGGCCGCAATCGACCAGCCGGTTTCGGTCTGCCACCAATGATCCACAACTGGAACCTTCAGCTGCTCCTGCGCCCAGGTGATGGTGTCGGGGTCGGCGCGTTCGCCGGCCAGATAAACCTGCTCCAGGCAGCTCAGATCGTATTTCTTGACGTATTCGCCCTTGGGATCCTCCCGCTTCACCGCCCGAAAGGCTGTCGGCGCGGTGAAGAAGCTTTTGACCTTATGCTCGGAAATCACCCGCCAGAATGTGCCCGCATCCGGCGTGCCCACCGGCTTGCCCTCGAACACGATGGTGGTGTTGCCGTGGATCAGCGGCGCGTAGCAGATGTAACTGTGGCCCACGACCCAGCCCACATCGGACGCAGCCCAGAACACATCGCCGGGATCAACGTTGTAGATGTTCTTCATCGTCCAGTTCAACGCCACCAGCTGGCCCGCGGTGTGGCGGATCACGCCTTTGGGCTGGCCGGTGGTGCCGGAGGTGTAGAGGATATAGGAGGGATGGTTGCCCTCGACAGGCACACATTCGGCGGGTTCCACACCGTATTGGAAGCCATGCCAGTTCACGTCCCGGCCCGGAATCAGATCCGCCACTTCCTGTTCGCGCTGGAAGATCACGCAAAACTCCGGCTTGTGCTCCGACAGATCGATGGCGCCATCCAGCAGCGGCTTGTAATGCACAGTGCGGCCCGGCTCGATCCCGCAGGAGGCGGCGATGATCGCCTTGGGCTTGGCGTCATCAATCCGCACCGCCAGCTCGTTGGAGGCAAATCCGCCGAACACCACCGAATGCACAGCACCGATGCGGGCGCAGGCCAGCATCGCCTCCAGCGCCTCTGGGATCATCGGCATGTAGATGATGACCCGGTCGCCTTTTTCGACGCCCTTGGCACGCAGCGCGCCGGCCAGTGTGGCGACGCGGTTGCGCAGCTCGACATAGGAGATTTCACGCCTGGTGTGGGTGACCGGGCTGTCATAGATGATCGCGGTCTGTTCGCCGCGGCCTTGTTCCACATGGCGGTCAACGGCGTTGTAGCAGGTGTTCACCTTGGCATCGGAAAACCATTCATAAAGGCCATCGCCCTTATCTAACAGCGCCTGTTTCGGGGCTTCATCCCAGTCGATCGCCTGTGCGGCTTCCATCCAAAACCCTTCCGGGTCCTGTTTCCAGCCGGCATAAATATCCTGATATCCCATAGTGATCATCTCCTCCTGCACTTTGCCTAGGCGAGAAAGCGGCAAACGGGCAAGTTTTGCTGCCGCGGCACGCAAGGTTGGTCAATAAATTTACAGATTCCAGTTAGGAAAACAGCCGGAATTCACAGAATTTACACATGGTTTGCGGTTTGCATCCAATCCGCTTTGCAAACAGGTCTTTGCCGGAGAATATTCAGGAAAGCCGCGCCGGAATTGCAAATCTGCAAACTTTTCCGATGGACATGGCGGCTGCGATCCGGGAATCACCCGCCGCGGCAAGAGCACTGGCAGAGAAAAGACCTTTGGGCTTCTGTCGCCCCAGCTGGCCGTGCACCGCCAACCCTAGATTCTGCCAAGCATGAACTGGAGCCGGTTTCGCCGCTTTTACTGCGTTTTTCGTTTCGCGCCGCCTGCCACGAGCTTGGGGAAGCAAGGTGCCAGACGTGCCAACGGCACGTGGCTCAACCAGACATACCATCGCGCGCTCTAAAGCGACCTGTCACGCTGACAGACAAGCCAATAGGTCTTGAACCCCGGTAGAGTCCCCGCAGAATTCCGGCCCCTTGCCGTCCGGTTTCCCTTGCAACTCCGCCCTGCCCTCCTAGGCTGCGGCCAGGGAGGCTTGAGCATGACAAAACCGGATATCTGGCGCCTGGGGGCAACGGAGCTGACAAAGCTGACACGCACCGGAGATCTGAGCGCCGAAGATGCCGTGCAAGCCTCCATTGATCGCATGAACGCGGCGAACCCGGCGCTGAATGCCGTGGTTGAAGATCTGAGCGCCGAGGCACTGGAGCGCGCCCGCGCGCTCGACACGGCGCGCGCAGGCGGCGCAGTTCCCGGTCCGCTGCAGGGTGTGCCGGTCACCATCAAAATAAACGTTGATCAGAAGGGCCATGCCACTTCTAACGGCGTCCCGGCGCTCAAGGATTTGCTGGCGCCTGCGGACGCCCCAGTGGTGGAGAACCTGCAAAAGGCCGGGGCGGTGGTGATCGGGCGGACAAATACGCCGGAGTTTTCCTTCCGCGCCGACACCGACAACCCGCTGCATGGCCGCACACATAACCCTTGGGGGCGGCATATCTCACCCGGCGGGTCCTCTGGCGGTGCCGGTGCTGCGGTGATGGCCGGGATTGGCGCACTGGCCCATGGCAATGACATTGGCGGCTCCTTGCGGTTTCCGGCCGCAGCTAATGGTGCGGTGACTGTCAAACCGGGCCTGGGCCGAGTGCCGGCTTGGAACCCCAGCCAAGCGACCGAACGCGGGCTGCTCGCGCAGCTGATGTCAGTGCAGGGGCTGATCACCCGCTCGGCAGAAGACCTGCATCTGTCAATGCCTTCCTTGATTGCCGCAGACCCGCGCGACCCCTATCATGTGCCGATGCCCTGGCGCGGCAAAGCGCTGACTGGACCGGTCAAGGTTGCTTTCACCAAGAACACCCATGGCTATGATCTGCACCCCGAAGTCGAGGCCGCGCTGAATTTTGCCCGCGCGGCGCTGACCGACGCAGGCTATTTGGTTGAGGACGCGGAGCCTCCCAATGCGTTCGAGGCCGGACGCACCGGTTACCGCGCTCTGATGGGCGAAATCCATGCGCTGATGAAGGGGGATGTGGACGCGGCGGGCTCCCAGACCGTGCGCGATATCTTTGCCGTCTATTTCCAAGAGTTCCCGCCCTTTGCCGGCGATGAGCTGCTGCAGATGATGGCCAAGCGCACCCATTACGCGCGGCAATGGTCCCTGTTCATGGAGAAATACCCGCTGGTGCTGTCGCCCTTTCTGCCGCAGCCGTTTTTTAAGCCCGACCGCGACACCGAAGGCGCCGAAGGTGTGCATGAGGTGCTGGGCTGCGCAGTTTATTCTTATGCGATGAACTTCCTCGGCCTGCCTGCTGCCTCAGTCCCTGCCCGGCTGGCGCAGTTGCCGAGCGGGCCGCAGCCCATCAATGTGCAGATCGCCGCCCGCCGCTGGCGTGAGGATCTTGCGGTGGACGCCTGCGCTGCGATTGAAGCCCGTGCAGGCCGCATGTGCCTGCCGCTGTGGGACCAGATGCAGGCCGCCGGTGGCGCCTGACATTGCAGTCAGCCGTCAAACGGCAGCATGAGCCACTTCAAAACATTCGAATTGGAGAAGGCCCCTAAAGGGAGTCAGGAAGAGCGCACCGGACCATGTATTCACCGTCACACCCGGCCCGCTTAAGGTCCCGGGGAACGGATTGAACCGCCCCCGGGGAACTTCCATACCTAGGTCACTCACTAATAACAGCACGCGCCTTGTCGCATTCTGCGAACCCGGCGTTTGGCACAGGTTCCGTGGTCGTAACCGGCTGGGAACTTAAAAAACTGGAACGCACAAAACACGCCGGTACGGATCTGTGGCATTTTGCCCTTTGGCAGCTGCCATCCACATCCGCCTGTGGGTAAATCATCGCACGGAATCGTTACCGGTAAGTTCACAAATCCGTGAACTCTTCGTTAAATGCTTACGTAAACTGCTCGGAAATAAGCCTTTCTTCCAGGCCATGACCGGGATCGAACAGAATTTTATGGCGTATTTGCGGATCGGTACGGATCTCAACCCAATCAATATCGGCCACAGAATTCGAGTCCGCGTCAGCCATCACCGGGCGTTTACCCGCCTCCAGAACGTCAAAACGCACCATCGCATTGCTGGGCAAAAGCGCGCCGCGCCAGCGCCGCGGCCGGAAGGCGGCAATCGCGGTGAGCGCCAGCACATCCGCCCCGATCGGCAGAATCGGACCATGGGCGGAGTAGTTATAGGCCGTGGACCCTGCAGGGGTGGAGACCAAAGCGCCGTCGCAGACCAGCTCTTCCATCCGCACACGCCCGTCCACAGATATTCTGAGCCGCGCCGCCTGCGGTCCTGCCCGCAGCAGAGACACCTCGTTGATAGCCAGCGCCTTATGCACCGCACCACGGCGGTCCATGGCGGTCATCGACAGCGGATTGATGATTTCCTGCACGGCTTCTTCAAGCCGCTCGATCAGCCCGTCTTCACGGTATTCATTCATCAGAAAACCAACGGTGCCGCGGTTCATGCCGTAAACAGGCGCCGGGTGATCCACCATCGCAAGCAGCGTGCGCAGCATGAAACCGTCCCCGCCCAAGGCCACAACAATACCGGCTTCGGCGGGCGGCACATGACCGTATCTCTTTCGCAGGGCGCCCAGGGCGTCCTGCGCAACATCGGCCTCACTGGCCAGAAAGGCGATTCTCAAACTCATGAAATCTGTTTCCGGTGTTAGGCATCTGGTTCCGAAACAATCACAGCTTTCCCGCAAAGACCATAGTTGCCGTTCTGTCGCAGGGAAATGTCGCTTTACAGGCTTCCTGCGCAAGGATGTTTCCGATAGGAAATCCCTCAATTCTGATCCTTACTCCAACGGAGCCACCATGACTGAAGCGACCCGTGACCCCGGCTTTTTCACCCAACCCCTCTCCGAGCGCGATCCTGAGCTTTATGCGTCGATCACCGCCGAGCTGGGCCGCCAGCGCGACGAGATCGAGCTGATCGCCTCCGAGAACATCGTCTCCGCCGCGGTGATGGAAGCGCAAGGGTCGGTGCTGACCAACAAATACGCCGAAGGCTACCCGGGACGCCGCTACTATGGCGGCTGCCAGTATGTCGATGTCGCCGAAAACCTGGCTATCGACCGCGCCAAGGCGCTGTTCGGCTGCGAATACGCCAATGTGCAGCCGAACTCTGGCTCCCAGGCCAACCAGGGCGTGTTCCAGGCGCTGATCCAGCCCGGCGACACCATTCTGGGCATGGACCTGGCCTCCGGCGGCCACCTGACCCACGGCGCGCGTCCGAACCAGTCCGGCAAATGGTTCAACGCGGTGCATTACGGCGTGCGCGAAAGCGACAACCTGATCGACTACGACCAGATCCAGGCGCTGGCAACCGAGCACAACCCCAAGCTGATCATCGCCGGCGGCTCCGCCATCCCGCGCCAGATCGACTTTGCCAGGTTCCGTGAGATCGCCGACAGCGTCGGCGCCTATTTCATGGTCGACATGGCCCATATCGCGGGTCTGATCGCTGCCGGTGAGCATCCCTCGCCGTTCCCGCATGCGCATGTGGCCACCACCACCACGCATAAAACCCTGCGCGGCCCGCGCGGCGGCATGATCGTGACCAATGACGAGGCGATTGCCAAGAAAGTGAACTCGGCGATCTTCCCCGGCATCCAGGGCGGCCCGCTGATGCATGTGATCGCAGGCAAGGCGGCAGCCTTCGGCGAGGCGCTGAAGCCGGAGTTCAAGACCTACCAGAAGCAGGTGCGTGCAAACGCGGCCGCGCTGGCGGATCAGCTGATCCAGGGCGGTCTGGACATCGTCACCGGCGGCACCGATACGCATGTGATGCTGGTCGACCTGCGCCCCAAGGGCGTCACCGGCAACATCGCCGACAAGGCGCTGGGACGCGCCCATATCACCACCAACAAGAACGGCATCCCGTTCGACCCGGAAAAGCCCACCGTGACGAGCGGTTTGCGCCTGGGCACGCCCGCAGGCACCACCCGCGGCTTCGGCGAGGCTGAGTTCCGCCAGATCGCCGACCTGATCATCGAGGTGATCGACGGGCTGGCCGCCAACGGCGAAGACGGCAATGCGGATGTGGAAGCCGCGGTGCGCGCCAAGGTGGCCGGTCTCTGCGTCCGGTTCCCGCTGTACCCGAACCTGTAAGCCCCTGCAGGGTTGAGAGAAAAAGACCGCCGCGGCCCTCGCAGCCGCGGCGGTTTTCTGCTGCCGCAAAGGCGAGGCTCCCGCGCCCCGCAGGTGCATCAAAGATGCCCCGGCACGGGTCTTGGGCCCGGCAGCGCCCCTACAGGGCGCACCCGCGCGGCGCCATGCCCAACGCTTTCAGGTCTGCCTCCGGCAGGCTGGAAAGGGGCGGGAGCGGCTCGTGGCTGGACGCGCAGGTGCCCGTTTGCCGGAGAATGACCGCCAGAAAGCGGAAATATCCAGAAAATTGTGGGAAAATGTGGGATGAGCTTGTAAGCCGGAAAAAACCCATGCCTTATGGTGCAAGGCAGTTAAACGCGAACAGGCTCAATCTTGTCGGACTCACTTTCTCTTTCTCACCGCGAATTGGAGCTGGTGGACGCTTTGCGGCGTTTGGGCGGATCAGCCCGCAGTGCGGAGCTTGCAAAAATGCTGGATGTTTCCGAGGAAACTGTGCGCCGCACCATCAAGGCGCTGGACAAGGCTGGAGCCGTGCAGCGGGTGCATGGCGGAGCTTTTCTGGCAGGGCCGCAGAGTGCGACCAGCTTCGCCCGGCGGATTTCTGAGAACCAGAAGGAAAAAGCCCGGATCGCGGCCCGGATCGCTGCGCATGCCCGTGATGGCATGGCACTGTTTCTGGATGTCGGATCTACTACCGCATTTGTTGCGGAGGAGCTGCGGCAGAAAACCGGGTTGATCGTGGTCACCAATTCGATCGGAGCTGCGCAGGCACTGGCAAACCACAATGGCAACAGGGTGCATTTGCTGGGTGGCGAATTGCAAAGCAATGAGCGTGGCACCTTTGGTTTTGTGGCTGAGCAGCAAATCCGGCGGTTTGCGCTGGATCTGGCAATACTGTCTGCGGATGCCTTTTCTGCCAAACAGGGAATGCTTTATCACAGTGCGGCCGAGGCGCAGCTGGCTGGGGCGGTTGCCGATTGCACAGAGCAGGTGGCCGTGGCCATGGCCCATCCCAAGTTTGCGGAAACTGCGCCGCATTGCGGGCCCTCTCCGCGCAAGATCAGCCTGCTGTTTACCGACCGCAGACCTGACAAGAAGCTCTCTGCAGCGTTGGCAGGCTGGGGGGTGAAAGTGGACGTTGCTCCGGGTGGCAAGGATGACTGAAAAACACCTGACCCCGCCTCCGCGGCAGCCTGAAATGCAGGCCGCTTGATGGACGGCCGCTGGAAATGCCCGCAGCAGCTGCCTCAAGAACGGGGTAAGGTTGCATTTGCTGCAACTGGGATAGATACAGCCCCGCTACAGGCTGCAAGCAGGAATTGACATGGCAATTTTGACTTTTTTGATCAGCCTGGCGGGAGCCACGATGCTGCTTCTTTATGCGGTGCGGATGGTGCGCACCGGGATCGAGCGCAGCTATGGCGCCTCGTTCCAGCGGCTGCTGACCGGACGGCAAAGCCATCTGCAGGCGGGCCTGATGGGGCTGATGCTGGCAATCGTACTGCAAAGTTCGGCTGCCGTGGCGCTGCTCACCTCCGGGTTTGCGGCCAGCGGCTATCTGGCCTTTCCCACTGGGCTGGCCATCGTGCTGGGCGGTGATCTGGGTTCGGCGCTGATCATTCAGATCCTCTCCTTTGATCTCGATTGGCTGGTGCCGGTGTTGCTGGCGGCCGGCGGGTATCTGTTCGTCAAGACCGAGGCTAAGAAGGCGCGGCAGCTGGGCAGGATCTTGATGGGGGTCGCCTTCATCCTGATTTCGCTGCGATTTTTGCGCGAAGCAATGGACCCGATCCGCGACAGCGCCTTTTTGCCGGCGGTTGCGGGCTATTTGGCGCGGGATTACATCACGGCGTTTCTGGTCGGTGGCGCGCTGGCCTTTGTGATGCATTCGTCAGTTGCCGCTATCCTGATGTGCGTGACGCTGGTGCAAATCGGAGCGATCCCCTTTGCCGCCGGCCTTTCACTGGTCTTGGGGGCGAATTTCGGTTCTGCCTTCATTCCCGTCTGGCTGAGCCGCGGAATGGACCTGCGGGCACGCCGCATCCCCTATGCCAATCTGGCTTTGCGCGGCACCTGGGCGGTGATCTGCCTGTTCGGTGCCAATCTGGCGCTGCGCCAGGGGGTGCTGGGGGATCCGCAAGGCGGCCAGATGCTGGTCAATGCGCATCTGGCTTTTAATGCGTCATTGCTGGTGCTCGCGCTGCCGGTTTGCACGCCGTTGGGAGATATCTTCGCCCGGCTGTTCCCCGAACCAGCGCAGACAGAGATGAATCATCCGGGGCGGCCTGTCAGTGCGCTGGAGCAGGGCAGCTATGGGTCAGCTGCTGTGTCTGTTTCGAACCTTAAGCGTGAACTGCTGCGGATGTCGGACCAGGTCAATGCTATGTTCCGCCCGGTACTGGAACTGTACCAATCAGGCGGCAAGGAGCAAATCAAGGCCGTTCAGTCGATGGATGATGAGGTCAACGCTTGTCTCTCCGGTGTCCGGAAATATGTTGCTGCGATCCCCGAGGATGGCTTTGATAAAGAACAATTGAAGACGGCCCGCGGTCTGATGGAATATGCGATCCGTCTGGAAACGGCCGGCGATGTGGTGGCACGCCGTTTGACAGTCCTGGCCGGCGATTTGAACAAAAGAAATCTGAGCTTTTCGAGGGACGGCTGGATGGAGATCACCCGGATGCATGAGGCAATCCTGGCCAATATGCAGCTGGCCTCCAATGTTCTGATCTCTGATGACTTGGAAAGTGCGCGGCTGTTGAGTCTGGAAAAAACCGAATTGAAGCGGATGGAGCACGACAGCCGGAAACGCCACCTGAAACGGTTGCAGAATGGCGCCCGGGAAAGTTTTGACACGTCCGACATCCATTTGGAAACGCTGCGTGCCTTACGTGAGTTCAACAGCCACATTGCGGCGGTAGCCTATCCGGTTCTGTACCAGAATGGCCAGCTGCTGGAGACCCGGCTGATCAATGAAATGCTGCCGGAAGACGCCGGGTGACGCTTGAAACCCAGCCGCCTGCCTAAAGGCCTGTCCAGAAAATGACCCTATTTATCATCGCTATCATCTTGTCGGCAGCGCTGTTGCATGCTGTGTGGAACGCTATCGTGAAGACGGCTGCGGACCGCACCACCACACTCGGGCTGGTTGCCTTTGGCCAAGTGATCCCCAGTGCCGTGATGATCACAGTTTTACCGCTGCCTTCTGCTGAAAGCTTTGTCTATATCCTGCTCTCAACGGTCGTTCATTTCGGGTACTACTACATGCTTGGCCGCGCCTATCAGCACGGTGACCTCAGCGTCGTATACCCGATTGCCAGGGGGATCGTGCCGGCGCTTGTCGGCATATGGGCGATGATCTTTGCCGGCGAGGTTTTGCCGTTGCAGGCCTGGGGGGGCATTGTGGTGATTGCCCTTGGCATCCAGCTCAGCAGCTGGAAAGCGCTGCGCTCAGGTGTCGGGCGTGCGGCCCTCGGCTTTGCCGTGGGGACCGGTTTTTGCATTTCGATTTATTCATTGGTCGACGGTATCGGCGTACGCCTGTCCGGTAACACACTCAGCTATTGGGCCTGGGGGGCATTTCTGCACATTTTCATCGCCGTGTTCATAGCCGTGCGCAAGCGCCGCACGCTGACGGCTTTGCCCAAGCGGACATGGATCCTGGGGATTGCCGGAGGGCTGGTATCTATGACGGCTTACGGGCTGGTGCTTTATGCCAAGAACTTTGCCCCGCTGGGCGCTGTTTCCGCGCTGCGGGAAACGTCTGTGATCTTTGCCGCGCTGATCGGATTTTTCTTTCTCAAAGAAGGATACTGGATGCGGCGGCTTGGTTCTGCGGTATTGATGGCCTGCGGTGTGGCCCTGATCGGAATGGCTGTCTAGACCCTGTGCGGCTTGATGCGCTGGCGCAGTCAATGGGATTGGATTGAGACCTCAGGCTCTTGCTCTGGGCTGCTGCTCAAAGGGGGCAGTGTCTATCAGAAATGATGCCAAAGTGTGCAGCAGAACCGCCTTTTTGACCGGCTTGGCCAAGAAGTGATCCATGCCCGCATCCAGGCAGGCTTGCCGGTCGCTGGAATACGCGTTTGCCGTCAGGGCAATGATTATTGGCTGGGGAATGGGCAGGTTGCGGATCTCCCGGGTGGCGGCAATGCCGTCCAGCTCGGGCATCGACATGTCCATCAGGATAACATCCGGCTGCTGCTCCTTGAACATATTAACTGCCGCCCGGCCGTTGCCGGCTTCAGCCAGCTCAACCGGCTGGCCGCGAAGGAATTTGCGGATCAGCAGCCTGTTGGTCTGGTTGTCTTCAGCCAGCAGAACCTTGCAAGGTCTGATCCGAGGTGCAGTGCCCAGTGAAATCTCCGCGGCCGGGGGGGGCGCTTGCTTGGCTGGCGCCATCTGCAGCTCCAGCCGGAAACAAGAGCCTTGGCCGGGATCCGATTTTACCGAAATGCTGCCACCCATCCGCTTGGCCAGCATGCTGGAAATAGTAAGCCCCAGCCCGGTTCCGCCAAACGCCTTTGTCGTTGCCGCGTCCGCTTGGGTGAAACGGTCAAAGATATGGCGCGCTTGAGATTCGGAAATTCCGATCCCGCTGTCCTCGACTTCAGCGACAAGGCGGCATGGATTTCCATTGGCATGCGAGATGCGGACGTCAATTCTGCCTTGCGGCGTGAACTTGACAGCGTTGCCGATCAAATTGACCAGAATTTGCCGCAAGCGCCCGTCGTCACCATGCAGCCGTTCCGCCAGTCCGTCAGCGTAGGAGACTTGCAGCGATAAACCTTTTGCCAGCGCTTTCGGGCGGAACAGCCCCGCCGCACTGGCAATGCAGTCCCGCAGATTGAAGTCCTCTTCGATTATGGAGAATTTCCCTGCTTCCAGCCGCGACAGGTCGAGAATGTCATTGATGATCTTCAGCAGTGCTTGTGCCGAACTGCGGATGGTTTCCACATTCTGCTGTTCATCCGGCGGAAGCTCGGCCTCTGCCAGCAGGTCGGCCATGCCGATGATGCCGTTCATCGGAGTGCGGATTTCGTGGCTCATGTTGGCCAGGAACTCCGATTTGGCCCGATCGGCCTGTTCAGCGGCAACCTTGGCCTCTGCAAGTTCCCGTTCACGCAGTTTGCTATGGGTGATGTCGCGCTCAATGCCGATAATCAAGTCGACTGTGCCATCTTCGCCGGTCACCGGGACGATATTGGTATCGAACCAGGCTTCTTCCCCTGATTTGGTGTAGGTGAGCACTTCGTTGTGATAGCGGATGCCAAGGTCTTTATGGCGGTTCATTTCCCGGATCACGCCAAGATCGGTATCCGGGCCGTCCAGCATTTCTGAAGGTGTCCGGCCAATCGCCTCGTTGGCGGAATAACCTGTGACGCGGGTGAAGGCGTCGTTGACCCAGAGGATCTGCCGCTCTGCATCGGTCAGGATGATACTGTCGGACGCGTGTTTTGCGACCAGCGACAAACGGTACAGCTCCGCCTGTTGTTTTTGCAGTGCGGCATGGGCATCTTCCAGTGCGCGTTTACCGTGTTTCAGTTCGCTGTTCCGCTCGGACAATGTCTGATTCGCACGGATCAGTTCTTCGCGCAGATGGACATCTTCCGACACATTCCAGTTGACGCCGATCATCCAGTCGCGGCCTTGCGCATCTGTAAACGGGCTGGCCAGCGCCCTGATATGCTTGAAGGTGCCATCTCCCAGAACGATCCGGAAATCCGAGGCAAAGTGTGTCTTGTTCCGTTCTGCTGACTGCAGTGCCTTGTCCACCCGGTCCCGGTCGCCGGGATGCAGCATGGCCATCCACTCTGCCCCCTCCAGCGGCCCTTGGTCCGCGGGCACGCCGTAAAGTTCATGCATGCGGCTGTCCCAGCTCACTTTCTGGTTCTCCGAGTCGCATTCCCAAATGCCGACCCTGGATGTCTTGACCGCAATTTCCAACCGCCGCGAGACTGCCTCAAGCTCGGCTTCCCTTCGCCGCAGCTTGCCGATCACGGTTTGCCGCGCAGCAGACAGCCTGCCGGCCAGAAACGTCGGGAAAACGACCAGTGCCGCCGCCGCCAGCAGAGCCAGTCTCAGCTTCCACAGGTTGCCAGGAACGCTTTGCCAGCCGCCTTGGGGGCGGGCGGCCAGTTTCCAGGAGCCAACTGGCAGGTTTATGTCCAGCAGAACGGGATCTCCGGTCAGCATGTCCGGCACGCCGAAAAACTGGCGGCCAGAGGGGCCTGTCCCGTCTTGGCCAGTCAGCGCTATTTCCAGGCCGCCCTTGTTGCCGTTGATCCCGGTCTCTGTATAAAGAGTGCCAGTGGCGACCACCGCTGAGAGAATGCCCCAGAATTGCCGGTCAGTCCCTGACCCGGTGAAAATAGGCAGCCGGTAGATAAACCCGGAACCGCCCTGTACCAGCTTTACCGGTCCGGCCAGCACCATGTCACCGCTATCACGCACCCGGTGCGCCGCCGCGCGCTGCGCTGCATTCTGATTGTAGTCCAGCCCAATGACAGGTTCGTTCCCTTTCACCGGGTAGACCAACGAGACCACCAGGCCGGGTGCTGCAGCTATGTGCCGGATGGCGGTCTTTCCTTCGAGCACCTGCGCAGCCATCCGGCTGAACCGGGCCTGCTCCATATCCGGCTCTGTGGCCAGCATCGCGGCCAGCCCGCGCAACCGCTGATAGTCGCCATTGACCTGACCTTCCAGCCGGGACTTGAGCATCCCTGCTTCTTGCTGGACCCTGGCGCGTTCGGACTGGTGGTGGATTGTGGCGTTTTGCTGCTCAGCATAAAATCCCGCAGCACAGACTACCGCCAAGGCAAGCAGGGCAGGCAGGTATGTCCGGTTGCTGAAGGCGCGCAGCCAGCGTGCAGGAATTTTAGACACGGCCATCTTGCCACCTTTGCATTTGCGCGAAACACCGCTGGCATCCGTGTCCAGAATGTATGCCAAGTGTTCGGTTCAGCCCCAATGTCCTCTTAAAGTCTGAAAATTTGGTTTTCACAACACCGGCGCTGCTTGAACGGCGCTTCGGCCGCCGTCGCGGGGGCCGAAGCGGACCGTTGCAATTCGGGTATTGCAGCCAGGCTGTTGTCTTTTCCAGATGCGCCCCGGTCCAGTCAGGATTAAAAATCCTGCCATTTTGCCAATGCGGCAGAGCCATCCATGGCCGGAATGGCGGAATGCGTTTCTGGCAGATCATCCCAGCCAGAGCCGTGAGCGGATGGCTGAACTGGTTCCGGCGTCTGACGGGGTGAAGGTGTGTCCATTCCGACATTGAAGTTATCCACCAGCCCGGCCAGCTTGGAAGCGTCGCCGTTCAGCAGCTGGCCTGCTGCCGTCATCTGCTCCACCATCGCGGCGTTCTGCTGGGTCACCTGGTCCAGTTGCATGACGCCGGTGTTGATTTCACCAATGCCAGTGGATTGTTCTGCTGCTCCCTCGGCAATCCCCGAGACAAGACCCGAGATATGAGTGACCTGGGAGACAATGCTGTTCAGCGCCTGGCCGGCTTTGCCGACCAGATCCACCCCCTTTGCCACCTGGTCACCGGAATTGGAGATCAGCGCCTTGATTTCCATGGCCGCATCCGAGGATCGCTGTGCCAGTGCCCGCACTTCGGAGGCAACAACTGCAAAGCCGCGCCCGGCATCGCCTGCGCGCGCCGCTTCGACGCCTGCATTCAGCGCCAGCAGGTTTGTCTGAAAGGCGATATCGTCGATCACTCCGATGATTTGCGAAATATGGGAGGCTGATGCTTCGATCCCGTTCATCGCAGACACCGCGTTCCGCACCACTTCACCGCTGGCCTCGGCTTCGTCGCGGGCCTCATTCATGGCGGTTTCGACGCGGCGTGCGCCATCGGCAGCGGCCTTGACGCTGGCGGTCATCTGATCCAGCGCAGCAGCGGTCTGCTCCAGCGTAGCGGCCTGGCTTTCGGTGCGCTGCGACAGGTCGTCTGAGGCCTGGCTGATTTCCGAAGTGCCGTTGCGGATGCTGGTGGTGGCTTCCACCACTTCGCGCACCGTATTGTTCAATGTGTCAGCTGTCTGGTTGAAGTCGAGGCGCAGGCCTTTATACGCTTCGGGGAAGGGTTTTGTTATCGGGTTCGAAAAGTCCCCGTTTGCCAGATGCTTCAGGCCGTTACGCAGTTCACCAACCACGAGATCCTGCTGGCGTTGCAATTCAGCCCGTTCCTCTTCTGCCGCCCGGGCATTTTGCAAGTCGGTTTTGAAACCTTCGAGAATACCAGCAATATTGCCGAATTCATCGCCGGTGCCATGACCCGCGACAGGGTGATTGTAATCCTTGGCTGCAATGTGTTCGACACTGTCGGACAGGGCCGAAACCTTGCGGGCAATGCTGCGGGCTGCCACCCAGGACAATAGTGCAACAGCCAATGCCACGCCAACGGCCTGCAGCATGGCGGCGTTGGACAGGCTGTTTTGGGCTGCCAGCGCCTCGGCGCTGTCGACTTCCAGGACAATACCCCAGGTCCGGTCGTCGAGGGCGACGCCTGCAGCCATGGCCTCGACCGGTTGGCCCGCCAGACCCGGAGTGCCGGAAAAACTGCTCTTCCCGCCGCCAAGTGCCGCCGTAATCTGTGTCAAACCGGGCAGATCCGACAATGCCTGATGCCCGCCGCCGCGGTTTGAAGCAGTCAATGCCACGCCATCGCCGCGCACCAGGTAGGCCTGGCCGGTTTTCCCCAGCAGGCTGGAGTGGGACAGGAGCTCGGAAATGTCTTCAACCGGGACGCGCAGCACCAGCGCCCCCATCATTGCGCCTTTCTTCAGGATTGGAGCAGAGATGAACATTGCCGGGCGGCCCTCATCGGCTTCGTAGGCGGCCATTTCCGACAGGAACACCTGGCCGTGCTCCAGTTCCAGCGCGGCGCGGAATGCCACGCCTAGCCCGCTGTCCTGATACGGCCCATCCAAATAATTCAGCGCAAAATCATCGTTCTTTTGCACTGCATAGACCATGTTGCCCTGCACATCCAAAAGATAGGCGTCCAGGAACCCCTGTTCTTCCAGAAAGGTGACAAATCCAGTGTGGTTCATCTTGTGGCGGATAGACCAGGCGGATTTGTCTTTGGCATCGAGCAGTTTGTAGCGTTCACCTGCAGGATTGGGGTTGCCGTCTGCATAGGCGGCGCGCAGATGCCCGCTGGGGTCATCGCCCAGTGAATAGAAACCGTTGGAAAAGTCCCGCAATGCCGTTTCGACTGCTTTACTGGCAACCAGTGTCCGGGTCTGCGAGCGCAGATCGGCTACCCAGTTTTCCAGTGCTTCCTTACGCTCTTCCAGCAGTGTCGCATAGGCGGCTTCCCGGTTAGCCTTCAATGCTTGCCCGGCCTCCCAAGCAAAGAAAATGCCAGAGGCGAGGGTCAGAAGTATCGTGGGGGCGGCGATAGACAGCGGCAGTTTGCGGCCCAATGGCATATTCGCCCAGAATTTGAACAGTCGAGTCATTGCAGCGTAGTTCCCATCAACATTTGTGTCTGCCGGCAGCCTGGGAGCAGCCGTGAATGGTGCCAGTTGGATGGCGCCTGATGCCAAAACACTTGATGGGATTCATTTCCGCAGCGTTAAATTATGTGCCAAAACCCCTGATTTGCTGCATTTGGCAGGTCAGATGCAGCATAAAAGCAGGTCCATTTTTATCTGTGGCCTTACGAGTCTGTTGCGAATCACCGATGCACCATCGAGCCGCGCCGCCCCCAGCCTGGTCTTGGGGCAGCAGCGAATCTCATGTGCCAGCTTCTGTATCTGCTGCACCAGGCCAAGTTATGTTCAGGGGCGGCAGAGCGGGCCGGTTGCGAGGCTGAGGCCGTGAAAATCCCAGTACACACGGTAATTTTGCGTGTTTGCAGCGCTCGTCATGCTGGGGCAGGTTGCTGAAATACCGGCACTATCCGCCCAGTATTCTGAAAACATTGAATTTTTGAAATATGGTGCTGCTGGAGAGAATTGAACTCTCGACCTCTCCCTTACCAAGGGAGTGCTCTACCTCTGAGCTACAGCAGCGCCGGTGAGGGGGCTTTTAGGCATAAACGCTGAGGGGCGCAAGAGCATTCTGGACGGTTTTTTCCCACTCAGTTACAGAAGTCTTATGGCTGAAAAGAAAACACCGAAAAACGACAGGTCAGCGGCATCGCGCGAAGACCGGCTGAAGGCAGCGCTCAAGGCAAATATGGCCCGGCGCAAGGCTCAGGCCAAGGCGCGGGCGGAAAAGCCGGACCAGGATACGGGCAAAAACGGAGAGTAAGGGCAGATGGATTCGATTCTGGTAACTGGTAACGGCCCGCTGAACGGGCAGATTCCAATCGCAGGGGCCAAAAACGCCTGCCTCACCCTGATGCCTGCAACGCTCCTCAGCGAAGAACCGCTGACGCTGACCAATGCGCCGCGGTTGAGCGATATCAAGACAATGACACTGCTCTTGCAGTCATTGGGCGCCGAAGTGTCCAGCCTGCAGGACGGCCAGGTGCTGGCACTGTCGAGCCATGACCTGACCAGCCATGTGGCTGACTATGACATCGTGCGGAAAATGCGCGCCTCCAACCTGGTGCTGGGTCCGATGCTGGCGCGGCTGGGGCAGGCGGTGGTGTCGCTGCCCGGCGGCTGTGCAATTGGCGCCAGGCCGATGGATCTGCACATCCAGGGTCTTGAGGCGCTGGGCGCCGAGATTGAGCTGAAGGACGGCTATCTGCACGCAAAGGCCCCGGGGGGGCTGAAAGGCGCGGTAATCGAGCTGAGCTTTGCTTCGGTCGGGGCTACCGAAAACATCATGATGGCGGCCACTCTGGCAAAAGGCACCACCGTCATCAAGAACGCCGCACGCGAGCCGGAGATTGTCGATCTGGCCGATTGCCTGCGGAAAATGGGCGCGCAGATCGAGGGCGACGGCTCCCCGGACATCACCATTCAAGGCGTCGACCGGCTGCATGGCGCAACGCATCAGGTAGTGACCGACCGGATCGAGCTGGGCACCTATATGCTGGCACCAGCGATCTGCGGCGGCGAGGTGGAATTGCTGGGCGGACGCCGCAGCCTGCTGGAAAGCTTCTGCGACAAGCTGGAGGCCGCAGGCGTCGAGATCACCGAAGGCACGAACAGCCTGACCGTCAGCCGTAAGAACGGCCGGATCCGGGCTGTGGACGTGGTCACCGAACCGTTCCCCGGCTTTCCGACCGACTTGCAGGCGCAGATGATGGCGCTGATGTGTACTGCTGAAGGCACGTCTGTTCTGGAAGAGAAAATCTTCGAGAACCGCTTTATGCACGCGCCGGAGCTGGTGCGCATGGGCGCGCAGATCGAGGTGCACGGCGGCCATGCAACCGTGACCGGCGTTGAAACGCTGAAAGGCGCTCCGGTGATGGCAACCGACTTGCGCGCCTCGGTCTCGCTGATCCTGGCCGGCATGGCGGCGGAAGGCGAAACCAAGGTGAGCCGGGTCTACCACTTGGACCGTGGCTATGAACATGTGGTGCGCAAACTGTCCGGCGTCGGCGCCAATATCGAACGGGTCAGGGAAGAGTAATGGCGGATGCAAGCTTTGAAGACGGCCGCGAGGCGCCTCTGAACCTGGGCGCGCTGGAGGCGGAGGATCTCAAGATCCTGTCGTCGCTGGTGCAGGATGCGGTGTTTCCGGTCACCGAAATGAGCTGGCGCGCCTCCAAGCGCCGCTTTGCCCTGCTGGTGAACCGTTTCCGCTGGGAAGACCGCGAGGCTGCGGAACGCCGTGGCCGGGCTTATGAGCGGGTTCAGTCGCTGCTGGTGGTGGACAATGTGCTGGCTGTTGCGTCGCAGGGCGTGGACCGCAAGGACAAGGACCTGGTCCTGTCGCTGCTTTCGGTTGATTTCGAGCCGGATGAGGACGGTGCCGGCCACGTATTGCTGACCTTGGCCGGCGACGGCGCGGTGCGCTTGGCGGTCGAGGCGCTGGAGGTGTCCCTGCGGGATGTCACCCGGCCTTATCTTGCACCGTCGGGTCACGCGCCGGATCATGGTGCGTGACCCGTGCAGAACAAGCGCGGCATTTCCCAGGCGTTTGCCCGTCCCGCAGCGGAATTGGTGATCCGCCCCGCCACGGTCTTTGATGTATTCGCCATGAGCCAGGTGCTCACCGCGTCGATCCGCGATCTGTGCCAGGCGGATCACGGCGATGATGCCGGAAAAATAGCCGATTGGACTGCAAACAAGTCGCCTGCGCAGATTCGCAATTGGATTGATGGACCCGGCCGCTACTGGCTGGCAGAACGGGGCGGCGGACCCGAGGCGGTCGGGGGGGTGGCCCCGGAGGGGCTGATCTCCTTGCTTTATGTTTCCCCGGATGCTGCAGGGCAAGGTTCCGGGTCTGTTATGCTGAGGCGTCTTGAGGTGGAGCTGTGCGGGGCTGGCCATCGCGAAGGACGGCTGAACGCGACCCGCACAGCGCTGGGCTTTTACCGGGCCAATGGCTGGCAAAGCGTTGATGCCCCTCAGGGGGGCTGCGGCACACCCTGCATCCCGATGCGAAAATCCCTTCCCTGACAGCAGCTGCTTCTTTCTGGTCCCGAATGCTCCGGTGTTAATTGGTCAAATGGCCCAAAAGGGGCGGTGCCCCGTCCTTGCGTCCAATTGCACCGCCCTGCGTCATAGTTCTTGAGGCCGCTCCGGCATAAAGCTATGCGAGGGCCAAAGGAGATCCCGATGCCGCAGTTTCTGAACACCGCCGATTCCGATTTCGAACAATCCTTCGCCGCTCTCTTGGGCGCCAAGCGCGAGGATAGTCCGGATGTGGACGCTGTCGTGGCCGGGATCATCGCTGACGTGCGTGCCCGCGGTGATGCCGCGCTGGTGGAGCTGACAGCGAAGTTTGACCGGATGAAGCTGGAGCCTGCGCAACTGCGGATTACCGATGCAGAGGTGGAGGCGGCCATCGCCACGGTTTCTGCTGAAGAGCGTCAGGCGCTGAAAGTGGCGGCAGAGCGCATCCGCGCCTATCACGCGCGTCAGATGCCTGAGGATGCGCAGTGGACGGACGAGAGCGGCGCAACACTGGGCTGGCGCTGGTCGGCGGTCTCGGCGGCTGGTCTGTACGTACCGGGCGGGCTGGCCTCCTACCCGTCTTCGGTGCTGATGAACGCGATCCCGGCCAAGGTTGCAGGCGTTCAGCGGCTGGCGGTCACGGTTCCAACCCCGGACGGGCAGATCAACCCGCTGGTGCTGCTGGCAGCAAAGATTGCAGGAGTGGATGAAATCTACCGGGTCGGCGGGGCGCAGGCGGTGGCGGCGCTGGCCTATGGCACTGAAACCATCGCCCCGGTGGATAAGATCACCGGCCCCGGCAATGCCTTTGTCGCTGCGGCCAAGCGGCGGGTCTTCGGCAAGGTCGGCATCGACATGATCGCCGGGCCGTCTGAAATTCTGGTGATTGCGAATAAGGACAACAATCCCGACTGGATCGCGCTGGATCTGATGAGCCAAGCCGAGCATGACGAAAGCGCCCAGTCAATTCTGATCACCGATGACAAAGGATTCGGCTTGGCTGTGGCCGCCGCGGTGGACAAGCGCCTGGAAACACTGGAACGCCGCGCAATTGCCGGGCCCTCCTGGCGGGACTATGGTGCGGTGATTACCGTGCGGGACCTGGATGAGGCGGCAGCGCTGTCCAACCGCATCGCACCGGAACATCTGGAGTTGTGTGTCGCCGATCCGGTGGCCTTGAGCGAGAAAACCATCCACGCAGGCGCCATCTTCCTGGGTCAATACACGCCCGAAGCCATTGGCGACTACGTCGGTGGTCCGAACCATGTGCTGCCGACGGCGCGTTCGGCCCGGTTTTCTTCCGGATTGTCAGTTCTGGACTTCCTCAAGCGCACGACCCTTAGCCAAATGACATCGGACGCGCTGCGGGCAATTGGCCCGGCGGCAGAAATTCTGGCTCACAGTGAAAGCCTGCAGGCGCACAGTCTTTCCGTCACCGCCCGGCTGGATGCGCTGAACAAGTAAGCGGGGCAGGGGCGCTGCCCCTCTGCGCGTGCCGCGCATTCCCCCCGGGATACTTTTAGCCAGAAGAAGAATCGCGCGCATTCAATAGTGCGCGGTATAGCCGCCATCCACAGCCAGCACCTGCCCGGTGATGTAGGACGCGGCAGGGGAGGCGAGGAACAGGATGGCGGGCGCCAGCTCCTCAGGCTCGCCCCAGCGGCCGAGCGAGGTGGCATTTTTCAATTTCACTGCAATTTCCGGGTCGGCGGCTGCGGACATGTTGGGGGTGGTTTTGAAGAAACCCGGGGCAATAGCATTGACTGTGATGCCATGGGGGCCAAGCTCCGCTGCCAGTGCCTTGGTCATGCCATTGATGCCGGCTTTGGCTGTTGTATAGGCCGCATCCCCGGATTGCGCGATGAGGCCGGCAATGGAGGAAATGTTGATGATGCGGCCATACCCCTTTGGCGTCATTTGGGCGGCAGCCAATTGGGCAAGGCGGAACGGGGCGACCAGATCAACATCCCATAGCGCTTGTAAATCGGATCGCGTGAATTCCGCCAGGCCGCGCCGGTCTCGCTGGCCTACGTTATTGACCAGAATATCGAGCCCGCCTTCATCCGCGATGCTCTCAAATCCCGCCGCTGCAGATCCCTCGTCAGCCACATCCAGAACCAATGCGCGGGCCTTTCCAGGCATCCGGTTCAAGGCCTCTGCCACTCTCTCTTTGCTGCGTCCGTTCACCCAAACCTTGGCCCCGGCTTCAGACAGCAAACGGGCAGCGGCAAACCCCAGCCCGTCCGTGGAACCTGTCACCAGCGCGCGCTGGCCTTTGAGGGGAAACCGTTCAAGCCCTGTCATCATCCTGTCTCCTGTTGCAGGCAAGCTGTGCGTGCGGGCGTGGCCTGTCAAGCTCTGCCGCAAACCGGCATATCATTGACGCCCGCTGCTGCATTGCCCCAGGCACGCCGGTGCGATACTCATGGCCGGACGCCTCAGCGCATATTAGAGACAAAGACCCATGAGCCGCATCAGCCATATCGAACTTGACGACCGCAACCTGCCGCCTCCGACGCCTGAGATTGAGCAGGAGCGGAAAGTAGCGATCTATGATCTGATCGAGGACAACAGTTTTGCTTTGCCGCCTCGCGAAGGGCACAACCAGCCCGCAGGCCCCTACCATTTGGGACTGGCGATCCGTGACAAGCGGCTGGTCTTTGATATCAATACGGAAGCGGGCGAGAAAGCAGCAGAGTTCCACCTGTCGCTGTCGCCGTTCCGTCAGGTGGTCAAGGACTATTACCAAATTTGCGAAAGCTACTTCAGTGCAGTGAAAACCATGCCGCCCAGCCAGATCGAGACCATTGATATGGCGCGGCGCGGGATTCACAACGAAGGCAGCCGGGTTCTGCAGGAACGGCTGGAAGGTAAAGCGGAAGTTGACACTGATACCGCCCGGCGCCTGTTCACCTTGATCTGCGTTTTGCATTTCGGAGGCTGACGGGTGGAGGAGCTGCCGCAGTCCATTCTGTTCTGTTGCGACCATAATTCGGTCCGGTCTCCGATGGCGGAGGGCATCATGAAGAAGTTCTATGGCACCGGCACCTATGTGCAGTCGGCCGGTGTCAAGAACGACATGGAGATCGACGGTTTCTCTATCGCGGTCTGCCAGGAAATCGATGTCGAACTGTCGCGCCACCGGTCGCGCTCGTTCGATGAGATGGAGCGTTGGGGCGATGATCTCTCCTCCTTTGATCTGGTGGTGGCGCTGTCGCCCGCCAGCCAGCGCCGGGCGCTGGAACTCACCCGTTTTTTTCACCTCGATGTCGAATATTGGCCGATTATGGACCCTACCGGGCTCGGCGAGACGCGCGAAGCCAAGCTAGACGTCTACCGGCAATCACGGGACCAAATCATCCAGCATCTGAAAAGCCGCTGGGGCGAACCGACGGAGAGAACATGACCGACACCATCGCGCGTTACTTTGCAGCCTTCAACGCAGGCGATACCGACGCCATGCTGGACTGCCTGGACGACCAGATTTCCCATCACGTCAACGAGGGTAAGATCCGCGTAGGCAAAGAGAAATTCGCGGAGTTCTGCGCCCATATGAGCCGCAGCTACAAGGAAGAGCTGACCGATATGGTGATCTTTTCCAATGATGACGGCACCCGCGCGGCAGCGGAATTCATCGTCAACGGCACCTATCTGGCAACCGACGAAGGCCTGCCGGAAGCCAAGGGCCAGACCTACCGCCTGCCGGGCGGCTCGTTCTTTGAGCTGAAAGGCGGCAAGATTTCCCGCGTCACCACCTATTACAACCTGGCGGACTGGATTGCGCAGGTTTCCGCCGGATGACCATCCGGGTCGAAGCAATGACCGGCGCGGCGCTGGAGGCCGCGCTGGACGATGTTGCGCGCCTGCGGATCAAGGTGTTCCGCGCCTGGCCGTATCTCTATGACGGCGACCTGGCGTATGAGCGCGAGTACCTGCAAAGCTACCGCGACAGCACCCGCGCCGTGGTGGTTGGCGCCTTTGACGGCGATACCTTGGTCGGCGCCTCCACAGGCGCGCCGCTGGCGGATCATGCAGATGATTTTTCGGCAGCATTCAAGGGCACCGGTATTGACCTGAACGAGGTCTTCTATTGCGCCGAATCCGTGCTGCTGCCGGAATACCGCGGCCATGGCGTCGGCCACGGCTTCTTTGACGCGCGCGAGGCCCATGCCCGCAAGCACGGGTTCAAGAAGACCGCCTTTTGCGGCGTGCAGCGCCCGGCGGATCACCCGCTCCAGCCTGCGGACTACGCGCCGCTGGATCCGTTCTGGCGCAAACGCGGCTACGCCCCGCTGGGAGGCGCCATCGCGCATTTTTCCTGGAAGGACGTGGATCAGGCCGGGGAAACAAGCAAACCGCTGCAGTTCTGGATCCGGGATCTGTAAGGGAAGCAGGCGCCCCGGCGGGCGCCTGAAACCTAAGGCTCAGACGCCTTCGGGGCGCGCTTTCTGCAGCTCGCCCAGGGCCTGTTTGTGCTGGGCCAGGAAAAACCGCACATCGTCCTGAGCGGACTTGAAGCTGTTCTGCGCCGCAACCAGCGCCTTGCCGGTTGCCATCCGCTCCTTCTCGATGCCGGACTGCTTGGCATATTGCTTCAGCAGGCTGGTGGCCTCCTTCAGGATCTTGGGCAACGTTTCCTTGATGTTCTTGGCGTGGACCGCGATCTTGTGCTTTTTGATCAGCGCCCGCAGAGCCGCATCTGCCTTACCCTCGATATCCTCGCGGTTGACGCCTTCCTTATTGTACTGGGTCTTCCAGGCCTTGCGGACGGCTTCCATGTCCTTTTCCGCCTGCTTCACAGCCTTAGTAATGTCGTTGCAAGCGCCTTCGATCTCGCTGGCGCGGGTGTGAAGATCCTTCAGCTCCTTCAAAACCAGCTTGTTTTTCTGGTCATGCTCCTTCTTGAGTTTTTCCAGATGCTTGCCGGTTTCTTCATTTTCCTTCTCAACCTTCAGCTGCTGCGCCATCTGCTTTTGCTTGATCTTGTCCGCATTCCGGGCCAGCTCAGCCGCCGCATCTTCGCGCTTTTCGATCTGCTTGGCATAGGCCAGGCACAGCTCCCGGCTGTGCGACTGCAGCTTACCGCATTTGCCGCGCGCCTTGAGCATCGCGTTGGCCAGCATGCTGAAGGCCTGAACAATCTCCGGCATTTGGTCCAGGTCTGCCTTGGCCGGATCACCCGACGGCGGCACCCCCATTTTCTCCAGCAGATCCATGTACTTGCCCACACCGCTGCCCTTGCAGGCCCCGGCGCGGTATTCGCGCCAGAATTTTGTACGGAAACCTGTTTTGGGAATGTCGGCAATAACGCCTTTCAGATTCTTGTCATCAAGCTTGGTCGCCAAGGGAGTGGTCCTTTGTCAATTTATTAAAATGAGTGTCCGCGCCCGAGAATGGCCAAACAGCCGCGCAACACCAAGATGGAACGCAGGACGCGGCTGTTTCCGTTGCAAAAATGCGCATCTTTTTCAACCTTTTACTGCGGCCCGGCCCGGCGGCACCTGCAATCTGTTTGCCGCGCCGCCTTGCGCCGGGCGCCTTTGCAGGGCAATCCTGCCGGAAAGCCGCACCGGGATGCGGCTGCTGACCGCCGGAGACAACGCATGAAAATCGCCACCGCCGCCTATCCGCTCGACTGGCTCGACAGCTGGGCGCAGTATGAGGACAAGCTGGCCGCCTGGGTGGCAGAGGCCGCCGGGAATGGTGCCGATTTGCTGGTGTTCCCGGAATACGGCGCGATGGAGCTGTCAACGCTGGACGGTGCGGAGGTCGCCGCCGATCTGGAGCGGTCGATTCATTCCGTTTCGGAGAAGATGAAAGATGCCGCAGCCCTGCACCTGAAACTGGCTGCCGAACATGGGGTGCATATCCTGGGCGCCTCCGCGCCGGTAAACAGCGGACTGGACAGGCCGGTGAACCGGGCGGAGCTTTACACGCCCGCGGGTAAGCGGGACCATCAGGACAAGCAGATCATGACCCGGTTTGAGCGCGAGGATTGGGGCATCATGGGCGGCGGCCCTCTCAAGATCTTCGACACCGCGCTGGGCAGAATCGGGGTGCTGATCTGCTATGATAGCGAGTTCCCGCTCTTGGGCCGCGCGCTGGCGGAGACGGATGTGATTCTCGTGCCCTCCTGCACCGAAGCACTGGCCGGATACTGGCGGGTGCGTATCGGCGCTATGTCGCGGGCGCTGGAAAACCAGTGCGTGACCGCCATGGCGTCGATCGTCGGGGCCAACGAATGGTCCGAGGCGGTGGACATGAACACGGGCACAGGCGGCATTTTCGGCCCGCCGGACAAGGGCTTCCCCGGAACCGGTGTTCTGGCCGAAGGCACGCTGAACCAGCCGGGCTGGACCTATGGCGAGGCCGACCTGAAGGCCATCGCCCATGTGCGGGCCGACGGCGGGGTGCTGAACCGGCTGCATTGGGAAGAGCAAATGCCGCGGGTAAAATCGGTCACAAAGGCTGCTCTTTCCTGATTGAGCCCTTGAAATATTGGAAAAATGCCCCCATTTAGGCGCACGTCCCGCAGTTTGCGGGGTAACCCAATGATGGAGACAACATGGCCAAGGAAGATACGCTCGAATTTCCCGGTGTCGTGAAGGAACTCCTGCCTAACGCGACGTTTCGGGTCGAGCTTGAGAACGGCCATGAGATCATCGCGCATACGGCAGGCAAGATGCGCAAGAACCGCATCCGTGTTCTGGCTGGCGACAAGGTCCAGGTGGAAATGACCCCCTATGACCTGACCAAGGGCCGGATCAACTATCGCTTCAAGTAAGCTGTTGATCTGGAAGAAATATCAAGGCCCGGCATTCTGCCGGGCTTTTGTTTTTGCGGCCTTGCAGCCGCTGCCTCCGGCGGGGATATTTCTGACAGGAGGAAGGCGCAGACGCGCTTTTCCAATGCTGAAATTCACCCTATGACGGGCGCAAACGGACAAAAGGGCCACGGCATGGCATTCATTTTGGGATCCGGCAGCCCGCGGCGGCTGCAGCTTCTGGCGCAGCTTGGCGTGCATCCGGACGAGGTGCGCCCGCCGGAGATCGATGAAACCCCGCTCAAAGGCGAACTGCCGCGGGCCTATTGCGCGCGGGTGACACGGGAAAAAACCCAAGCTGTCCCCGCGGGGACAGAGGATGTTGTTCTGTGCGCCGACACCACCGTTGCCTTGGGCCGCCGCATCCTGGGCAAGCCGCGCGATGCAGGCGAGGCGGCGGAGTTCCTGCTCGCCCTCTCCGGCCGCCGCCACCGGGTGATCACCGCCGTTGCGGTGCGCCGCGGGGACAGGTTCTGGGAGAAGGACGTGGTCAGCCAGGTGAAGATGAGGAATCTCTCTGATGAGGAACTGAATGCCTATCTCGCCACCGGCGACTGGGAGGGCAAGGCCGGCGCCTATGCTATCCAAGGCCCCGCAGGCGCCTTTATTCCGTGGATCAGCGGCTCCTTCACCGGCATTGTCGGGCTGCCGTTGTCTGAAACCGCAAATCTGCTGCGCGCCGCCGGGCTGCCGCTGTATCAGGAGGCTGCCGCATGAAGGGCCGCACTATCATTCTCGACCACATCCAGGACCGTGAAGCCGCTGCGTTGATGGTAGATGGCAAACTGGAGGATTTCCTGATCGACAGCGACACGCCGTCGCCTGGCACCATCTACCGTGCCCGTGCCGACCGGCCGGTGAAGGGGCAGGGGGGCATGTTCCTGACGACCCCTGACGGGCCGGCCTTCCTGCGTCAGGTCAAGGGGCTTGCACCCGGGCAAATGCTCCTGGTGCAGGTTTCCGGTGTTGCCGAGCCGGGCAAAGCGATCCCGGTTACCCAAAAACTGCTGTTCAAAAGCCGTTACGCTATTGTGACTCCTGAGGCACCGGGCCTGAACATTTCGCGCAGCATCCGTGATGAAGACGAGCGTGACCGCCTGCTGGAAATTGCTCATGAGGAAATGGGTGAAACCGGATATGGTCTGATCCTGCGCTCCGCTTGCGCCGGAGCGGACAGCGAGGAAATCGCCGAAGATGTCGCTGCAATGGCCGCGCTGGCAGCACAGGTAATGCAGGACGAAGGTTCCGAAACTGAGGTGCTGGCCGAAGGCGACAGGCCGCATCTCTTGGCTTGGCGCGACTGGGTAGAGCCTGCGGATGTAGAACGCGACCCGGGCGGGTTTGAGCGTCTGGGAGTGCTGGATGCGCTGGACGTTGCTTTGGGCATCCGCGAGCCGCTGCCGGGCGGCGGCTTCCTGTTTGTCGAGCCGACCCGTGCGCTGGTGGCGGTGGATGTGAATACAGGAACCGACACCTCGCTGGCGGCCGGTGTTAAAGCTAACATGGCCGCAGCCAAAGCATTGCCCAGGGTCTTGCGTGTGCGCGGATTGGGCGGGCAGATTGTACTTGACCTTGCACCGATGCCGAAGAAGGACCGCCGCGGCTTTGAAACCGCGTTGCGGGCTGCAGTCCGGTCTGAGTCTGAGGAGACGGTGCTGGCCGGCTGGACCAATCTTGGCCACTACGAATTGCAGCGTAAGCGCAGCCGTACCGCCCTGCGGGAGGTGCTTAAATGAGTTGCCTGATCTGCGGCGGGGACGCTCAAAAGACACACCAGCCTTTCTGTTCCAAACGCTGTGCCGATATCGACCTCGGGAAATGGCTGAACGGCGCCTATGCGGTGCCCAGCCTGGACCCGGAAGATATTGAAAACGCTTCGGAAGAAACGCGGCGGGCGCTGCAGATGGAAGAAAAAACGCCTCAAACCCGGCATTAGCGATTTTCTTTTACGAAACCCTCTGGACACCGCCGCGCGCTCGGCATAGAAGGCCCCCACCCAAGGCGATCAGCCTTCCCGTGCCCGGGTAGCTCAGGGGTAGAGCAGTGGATTGAAAATCCTCGTGTCGGTGGTTCGATTCCGCCCCCGGGCACCACTTCCCAAGCCTAAGCCATTGTGCCGCATCAGCTTTTGCATTGTGCAGAGCGAGGCGTAGTACATTTTGGAGTACAAATCTTCCCGGCATGTCTTCGTGAAAGAGGGCATCTATTACTTTAACCGGCGTGTTCCTGCAGATCTTCATAGGCACTATTCCTCTGCCAGGATCTCCTACTCGCTGAGGACCAGGTCATTCCCCGTGGCTATGGCAAGAGCAGCCAGTGCGGCCTTCAAGCTGGACGAATACTGGTACCATCTGCGGACCCAGGACGCCGACCTCCCAGGCAAGCACCTTCTTCGTCATGGCCTTTCCCGGGCCGCTCCGGCGACCGCAGGAGGACAGGATGTCACCGCTGATGCTCTGACGCTTTCTGAGGCTGTGTTGACATACCTGCGCCTCAAAAGACTTGGCAGGCCGGAGACCTTCCACCGGGCTGCACATCGCTCCTGCGGCTACGTAATAGACGTCTGCGGGGATCAGCCTTTGCCGAACTAACCGCGGCCCCTGCCACCGCCCTGCGGGCGGGGTGATCCTGCTCTTTGTTGCGAGTGTCCAATTCATGGAAGCTGTCTGACTGCAAATTGGCCCGTGTCAGGCGGCAGCGGATGCAATTCCGGCAACAACAAGATATCTTCCGCCCTTGGCGACGGTCACGATAAGCGCGAAACGCCATAGCGGTTCGCGCAGGAGACCTGCCGCCAGCGTCAGTGGATCGCCGATAACGGGCACCCAGGACCCGAGAAGACTCCAGCGGCCCCATTTGCCGTACCAAGCTGAGGCTTGATCCAGCCGCGCACGCGATACCGGGAACCAGCTGCGGTCCGAGAAATGCATGAGATACCGCCCGGCCGCCCAGTTGAGGATTGAACCCAAGACATTTCCTGCCGTTGCTACCGTTAGGAGCAGCCATACCGGGTGGCTGCCGCCAATCAGCATTCCGGCAAGCACGGCCTCTGACTGTGCAGGCAAGAGTGTTGCGGCAACCAGGGCCGCCGTGAACAGGCCGGCGATGGACAACATTTCAGAAGCGCGCGGGCCAGCTACGGTGCAGATCGTCTATGATGACTTCGTGTTTGTGCCCGGTCGCTCCGTGTTCCCGCAGATGCGGGTGGTCCGGCGGCAGATCGTCGTGGGTATGCTCAATTTCCCCGGCCGTTCCGCCGGGCCACTGCATCAGGCAGGCCACGATCCCTGTTCCAGCCAGCGCGGCCAGGACCACCAGCGCGGGGATGGCACCGAACTGTGTCATCAGCCAGCCGGACAGCGGATAGGTGACAAGCCAGCAGGCATGCGACAGCGCGAACTGTGCAGCAAACACTGCGGGCCTGTCCTCGGGGTGCGCCGAACGCTTCAGCAGCCGCCCTGAGGGCGTCAGCACCGCGGAATAGCCGAAGCCCGCAAGCAGCCATGTGAAAAGCAGCCCTCCCCAATGCAGACCCGATGCGGCGGTGACCCCAGCGAGCCCAAGCAAGGAGAGGACCATGAGGCAGGCACCCGAAAGCATGACAGGACGGTCAGGAAGCCGGTCCAGAAGCTTTGGCAGCAGCAGCGCTGCCGCCATGGAGCCCGCGCCGAATGCGAACATCGTCCAGGCCAGCGCGCTTTCCGGCAGGCCGAGCAGGCCGCGCACCAGAACGACCGAGTTGACCAGCACCATCGCCCCGGCTGCCGAGACTGCAAGGTTGAGCGCAAGCAGGCCGCGTAGGCGCGGGGTTGCCAGGTAGATCCGCATTCCGCGCGTTGTGCGGTCATAAATCCCCCGCGGCTCTGCGGCCTGCGGGCTCGGCAGCATCACGGAAACCACCAGCAGTGCAGAGGCGGCAAAGCCCGCCACGGTGCCGAGGAACAGCGTATTGTAGCTCATCAGTGCCAGCAGCAGCGCTGCCAGTGTCGGGCTGATGATGTTTTCCAGATCATAGGCCAGACGCGAGAGCGAAAGCGCGCGCGTGTAGCGCGCCTCGTCAAGCAGCACATCGGGGATTGTGGCCTGGAATGTGGGCGTGAAGGCCGCCGAGGCAGACTGGAGCAGGAAGATCAGCACGTAAACCTGCCAGACCTCGGTCACGAAGGGCAGCGCCAGCGCCGCGGCCGCCCGCACCAGGTCAAGCGCGACCAGCAGGCGGCGGCGGTTCACCCGGTCCGCAAAGGCACCCGCAATCGGTGCGATCGCCACATAGGCCACCATCTTGATGGTGAAGACCGTGCCGAGAACCATCGCAGCACTGTCACCCGCCAGATCGTAGGCCAGCAGCCCGAGTGCGACAGTCGCAAGGCCAGTTCCCAGAAGTGCCACAACCTGGGCGAGGAAGAGGTGCCGGTAGGTGCGGTCAGACAGGATGTCCAGCATGGTTGCCTCAAAGGTAACGTGAGATGGCCTTGAGTTCGGCCCGGTCGGTTTCGGAGTTCTCCCCATCGAGGCAGTGGTCCATGTGGTCATGGATCAGCACCTGTTTGGCGTTGCGGATGGCTTTTTCCACCGCCTGAAGCTGCTGTGCGATTTCGAGACAGGGGCGCCCGTCATCAATCATGCCAATGACCGAGCGCAAATGCCCTTCGGCGCGTTTCAGCCGTGCGGAGAGCTTGGGGTGGCTTGCATGCCGGTGTGGTTCTATCATAAGAATGAGCTATCCTCCCAGGGAGGATAAAGCAAGATGGCGTTTAGAGGGCCACGAGCAGGGACATGGTGCAGGCACGGATTGCTGGAAAATGGGCGGAATGGATGCGGCGGGGCCTGGCCGCGCTCCTTTGCCTGTGCCTTGTGTTCTGGTCATCCCAACCAGTCACGTCCCACATCCCGGATGTACTGGCCACCATCCAGGACCATGCGGAGATGGTCGAAACCCATGGCCATAGCCACGGGTTCGAGGAAGACCTCGCCTGGGCTCTGCACGGCCACAGCCACGATGTTGCCGATCATGACCACAGCCCGGCGTTGCTTGCCCGTGGCTCCTTCGCCGCAGTTTGGGACGTCCCCGAAGCGGCGGGCTCTCCCGCCGGGCCGTCCTGGCGTCCGGGCCCGGTCTATCGCCACGAGCGGCCTCCGCGCGTGTGATCCGGTGCCGCCCGAAGCGGCTGCCGCACACAGACCACACATCATTTTCGGAGACCAACATGACCGCAGTCTTTCGGGACACGCGCCGCGCCGCATTGCGCAGGCCGGTGTTCCTGACAACTCTTATCCTGCTTGCGCTCGGCGCAACGCAGGCCGCAGCCCACAATGTCACCGCCGGTGACGCCGGCTATATCCAGGAGATCTGGGGGGTAAACATCATCCCGTTCATGTATCTTGGCGCCAAGCACATGGTGACTGGCTACGACCACATCCTGTTCCTGCTCGGCGTCGTCTTCTTCCTCTACAAGATGCGCGACGTCGGCATTTACGTCAGTCTCTTCGCCGTCGGGCATTCGACCACGATGCTGCTCGGCGTCTGGTTCGGCTGGGGTATCAACGCCTATGTCATCGATGCCATCATCGGCCTTTCGGTGGTCTACAAGGCGCTGGACAACCTCGGTGCCTACCAGCGCTGGTTCGGGTTCCAGCCCAATACCAAGCTGGCGACGCTGATCTTCGGCTTCTTCCACGGCACCGGCCTGGCCACCAAGATCCTCGACTACGACATCGCCTCCGACGGGCTGTTGGCAAACCTCCTGGCCTTCAACGTCGGTGTCGAACTGGGCCAGCTGATGGCGCTCGCCGTGATTCTCATCGTCATGGGGTTCTGGCGGCGCTCCCCGCGCTTCTTCGCCCAGGCCTACACCGCCAACGTCATAATGATGACGCTTGGCTTCATTCTCACGGGCTACCAGCTCACCGGCCTCTTCGTGGCCGCCTGATCCAATAGGAGAACCTCTCATGTTCAACGCAGAGAAACCCAGCCTCGACCAGCTTCCCAGCTCGAAGCAGCTTGTCCGCTCCACTGTGATCGCCGGCGTCTCGGCCGTTGCGATCCTCGTTACCGTGGTGCTGCCCGCCGAATACGATATCGACCCGACCGGCATAGGCCGCGTTATCGGCCTTAAGGAAATGGGCGAGATCAAGACCCAGCTCGCGGACGAGGCAGAGGCCGACCGGCTGATGGACCAGGCCGCCGAAGAACAGTCCAGCCTGCTGAACGGTGTGCTTGGTCTCTTCGTCGGAGCCGCCTATGCGCAGGAAGCCACCTCCGAAACCGCCGAGGCATGGCGCGACGAGACCAGCTTCACGCTGGAGCCCGGCGAATCCGCTGAATGGAAGCTGGTGATGGAGAAGGGCCAGACCGCGCAATACCGGATGGTCGTCGAGGGCGGTAAGGTCAACTTTGACCTGCACGGTCACGGCGGCGGCAATTCGGCCACCTATGAAAAGGGCCGCGGTTCTACCGGCGCGGAGGGCGAGATCGTCGCCGAATTCAACGGCGAACACGGCTGGTTCTGGCGCAACCGCGACAGCTCGAACGTTACAGTGACAGTTCAGGTCCGCGGCGAATACGCGGAGTTCAAGGACGCAAGCTGAAGCCGATGTTGCCGTTCGCACGCTACGCGGCGAACGGCAGTTCTCCGCCCCTCGTCTCGAGAACGTGGACGGCCCAAAGCCGACCTTGAGCGTGGCCTTCCGATTCTGCATGTGCAGCCCGCATTCCGGACAATCGCCGCGGGTGTAAAGTTCGGAGTCTGTTGTCGCACACCGACCAGCCTCTGTAGTCCTACGGATTTCAAAACCCTGACAGGAGGTTATGCTTGTCTCGACGTCACGATGCTTGAAATGGTATCGCCCGCAACGGAACCGAACACGTGTCAGATAGAACGCGATCAGCACGAGACATCCTGCGCCGATCCCTTGTCCGGGCGCGCGCCTGGGTGCTCGTTTGCGTTCTGACGCTGGGGCTCCTCGCCGGTTTCGAGCGCAGCGCGCGGCTGGCCGACCTGACGACGGAGAGCGAACGTCTTCACGCGGTCGCCTCGCAACGCGTCGACCAGCACGATGCGCATCTGACGGCCCTGTCGGCCGTCGCGGTGGCAGGAGCGGAACAGCGTCCGGACCTCTTTCGCGAGGTCGCGGGCGCGATCATGCGATTCTATCCCCGGATCATCGGCATCTCCCTCGTGCCGCTCGACGGGGAGGACGGCGCTCTGGAGATCGGGGTCCGCGAGGCCGATCTCCGGGAGCTCGTCCGCGCGGCCGCCGACCGCTCAACCGGTGCCCCGGTCCTGGTGCGCTATCCCTCCGACCGCCCGTCTTATCTGATCGTCAAACGAAGCCCGAATTCCGAGGCGGCGCGCTACGGGCTCGCACTTATGATCGACGCCTCGGCGCTGCTCGATGGAGACACCGACTATTGGATGCGGGCCGAGGCAACGCGCTGGCTGGCGCTTCCCGACGGCACGACGCTGATCGGTGCCACCGGAGACTCCCGCGCGTCGCAGTTTACCCGCGCCCTTTCGAGTGGCACGCAGCCGCTTGAGCTGAAGACTGCGATCCGCATGACGGTCTCGGACATCCTGCCTCGGGGCCGGGTGGCTCTCGTCCTTGCCGTGATTGCATTGGGTGCCATGGCGCTGCGCGTGATCGGTCGACAACGCGCCAAGGTCCGCGCCGCGGAAGCGCGGGCCGAATTGAGTGGTCTTGAGACCCGTCTCAGCCATGCGTCCCGGGTGAACGCGCTCGGCGAGATGGCAAGTGGCATGGCGCATGAACTGACTCAGCCTCTGACGGCGATCCTGGCGCAGGCGCAGGCGGCCCGGCACCTGGCCGCACGGGGCGACACGGACCGCGTCGCGGGAATCCTCAAGGAGGTTGTCAGACAGACGCGGCGCGCCTCCGCGATCCTGGAGCGCCTGCGGACGTGGACGCGGCTGCGGGAGCGCAATGCGGAACCGATCGATCTCAGAGACTCCATCCGCGTGGCCGAAACCCTCCTCGCGGGACAAGCCCAAGAGCTTGGAGCCTGCCTCATCCTGACAATGCCACAGACGCCTCTGACGGTGGAGGGCGATCGCGTGGAACTAGAGCAGGTGCTGTTCAACTTGATGCGAAACGCGCTCGACGCGGTCGCCGAGAGTCCGGGGGCACGGGAGGTTGCCGTTGACGCGTCACTCCACGGCGAGAAGGCGGTGATCGACGTGAGCGACACAGGACCCGGCATTCGGGCGGATGTGCGGGACCGGCTGTTCACGCCCTTCGTCACGACACGGGAGAGCGGAACGGGCCTCGGCCTCGCGCTCAGCCATCGCTTGGTTGAGAGGGCTGGCGGCGATCTGACATTGGTCGAAGCCCGCGAGGGCGCCCGGTTCAGGATCAGCCTGCCGCTGGCACGCGCCGTCCGGGAGATCGCGGAATGACCGCGCCGGTCTATCTCGTCGACGACGATACGGCGGTCCGGGATGCACTCTCGCTGCTTCTCTGGACGGTGGGGATCAATGTCAGGGCCTTTGCCGGTCCCGAAGACTTCCTGTTGGCTCTCCCGAAGCTCGATCCGGGCTGCCTGATCCTCGACATCCGGATGCCGGCGATCTCGGGGTTGAAGCTGCAGGAACACCTGACAGCGAGCGGTGTGGCCTGGCCGACCGTCGTGATTTCGGGGCACGGCGATATAGAGGCCTGCCGAAAGGCTTTCCGCAATGGCGCCATCGACTTTCTGTCGAAACCGGTGGACGAACAGGATCTCATCGACGCCATCCAGAAGGGGCAGGCAGTGCTCGGTCGCGCCGCCGAAGCCGACGCCGAGCGCAGCGAAGCCATGGCGCTCCTTGCAGGGCTGACGCCGCGCGAACGGGAAGTGCTGTCGCTCGTGGCGCGCGGCTTCGCGACCCGGGAAATCGCCGGAGCGCTTGATGTTTCGCCCCGGACGGTGGAAAGCCATCGCGCGGCGATCGGAGCCAAGCTCGGCACGACTTCGCCGGCCGAGATGACGCGTCTCTGGATCGAGGCCGAGAGCGCTCCGTAGTTCTGCGGAGGTGTCGGTCCGGCCTACGAATGGGGCGGAATCCCGCGATGGCGTAGGTGTCTCCCTGTTACCCACAAAGGAGAACCGACATGCTCAGAACAACCGTACTTCTCGCCGCACTAGCCGCCCCCGTGGCCGCTGCGGCCCAGGATCTTCCAACCAGCCGCTATATGCCGCTTACGATGGCGACCGAAGCTGCAAGCGCCGCTCTCGCCGCCTGCGCGGCTGATGGCTACAACGTCAGTGTTGCAATCGTCTCCCGTGACGGTGCGACCAAGGTGCATCTGAAGGCCGACAATTCTGGCCCGCACACTGTTGGCAGCGCTCAGGGCAAGGCCTTCACCTCGGCCTCGATGGGACGCGATACCGCCGGGCTGGCCCAGTTTATCGGCGAGAACCCGCAGCATGGCGGCTTGCGCTACATGGATGCGCGCATGGTCATCCAAGGTGGTGGTCTGCCGATCCGGATCGGCGGCGCGCTCGTCGGCGGTATCGGTGTTGGCGGTGCGCCCGGCGGCCACCTGGACGAGGCCTGCGCACGCGCCGGGCTGGACGTGATCGGTGCCGAGTAAGTCAATGATGGTCCGTGCGACACGCGCACGGACCCCACGCGAAAACGTCACGAAAGGTAGACCCATGCGCCAACTTCCCCTGATTGTCCTTTTTGTCGGACTTGCCGCGCCGGTTTGGGCGCAAACCGCCCCTTCTGCGCGCGAAGTCGCGACCTATGACGGGCTCTTCCTCGCTGCGCATGAGGGCGATATCGCTGAGATCGAACGGCTGGTCGTGGAGGGCGCCGACATCGATGCCCGAGACTCCAGGGGCCGGACACCGGCCCATGTGGCGGCTTTCGCCTCCGAGGACGAAGCGCTGCGCGCTCTGGCCGAGGCCGGTGCCGACATGAACGCCTTCGAACACCAGGCCTACGACGTCGTTACGATCGCCGCTGTGGCGGACGATCCCGACCTGATGTCGCTCGCCATCGAGCTGGGCAACGATCCGGGTCTCGTGACGAGCCCCTATCTCGGCACCGCGCTGATCGCCGCGGCGCATCTTGGCCATGCCGAGGTGGTGCGGCGTTTAATCGATGCGGGCGCGCCGCTCGATCACATCAACAACCTGCACTGGACGGCCGTCATGGAAGCCGTGGTGCTGGGCGACGGTGGCCCGGATCACCAGGCGGTACTTGACGCCTTGCTCACCGCTGGGGCTGACCGCTCGCTGGCCGACCGCGATGGCGTCACAGCACTTCAGCACGCGGAGGCACGGGGGTTCACTGAAATGTCTGAACGGCTTCGCCGAGAGGACTAACTCGCTCGTGCCAAGGGAATTGGCCCGAATTCTCCAGAGGCTGACAAAATACGGCCCTTTGCAGACATTGAGTGGGGGTGGGCGGCTCTGCAGCGCAGCATGCGATTTCGGACATTGGCAGGTAGCGTGGCCTGAAAATCCAGAGCGCTGCCAATCAGCTCTGGCTCTCCCTTCGGTGCCACCACTCCGCTAGGCGGTTACAGGTCACGCCATGCCGGGAACTGGAAAAAACTAGCCTGAACATCCCGTTCAGTTCTACAAGCCTCCCAGAGGCTTTGCGCTTGAATGCGGCTTGCCAACCTGCAACTGCAGTATTCCCTGCAATAGACCAGATCTGCGCTGAAAACCTGATGTCTTCCTGCGCATCTGCCGCACCTTCTTGCCAATACTGCCTGATCTGATCCCGGCCCGTCAGCGGTTCGCTGAAAGGGGTCTCATGGTATTCTGCCGCTACCGTGAACAGGGCGGCCGCCTTGTCTGGGTCGCCTTCTATCCAGGCCCTGCCATAGGCCTTCAGCCAGTCTTCAACGTCCTGTTCTCTCATGCCGGCCTCAAATTTCTTCAAGTGGCTGACGCAATATCCTTAACGCGCTGCAGCGGGCCGACGGCTCTGCCGCCGGCCCGAATAGTCAAGCGGCCAGGGATTGCGTGACCTTGATCAGCTTTTCCTCGTCGATGTCGTACATATAGCCGTAGATATTGGCGTGTTTGGGGGTTCCGGCGGAGTCCCGCATCAATTGGACATCATGCTCAAGGGAGGCTGTGTAGTCGCTGATGCAAATGCTCTCCGCGGGGTACAACGGTTCAATATCGGCATCGTGCTCCTGTCTGTAGGCGTCAATTATCCCCTCTTTGGTGAACGAGGTAGCGCCGCAATGGGTGTGGTGAACGATGACGATGTTCTCGATCCCGAACAGGTGCTGCGCCACTGTGACGGACCGCAGGGCGTCATAAGCCCGGCCTCCTGCCACACAAATCTCGAAGACATTTGTGGTCGAAGCGATCTTGCTGCCATTGCCGTCGGTGACGATCTCTCCGGGGTGTGTCTGACCGAACTCTTCGGCGACCAGCCGCGGCACTTGGGCGATGCGCGGGTCATAGCAATAGACGACCACGGTTTTCAGCGGCACCGCCTTGGCGAATTCCTTGCGCACCGCTGCTTCGTCAAAGCCGGGCTGCTTGGAAAAGGCATAAGCGTCGAAGTTCTGATGGTTGCCACACATGTTGATCTCCTTTCATCAGGTCAGAAAATGGCTGCAAGCGCGCGCTGCACCGATGCGCGGTCCTGCGCCTCGCGGTACCAGCGCAGGGTGGCCGGCAAGTCCTTCAGGCGGCCGGTGCCCAGCAGGTGGATCATGGGAAAAGCGGCACAGTCAGCTGCACCGAAACGGCCGCCGCTTAGAAAGCTGCATGCGCCGAGTCGCTGCTCGATGCCCGCGAGCGCGCGCATTGCCCGCGCCTCGCCAAAGGCCAGGCCAGCGCTGCTGCCCTCTTCGCGCTCCAAGCTGAGCCCGAAATTGACGGGTGCCACCAGGTCGGTCATCACTAGGCTCAGAGTTTCAAGCGCGTGGGCGCGCTCCGCCCGGGCGGCAGGTAGCAGCTGGCCGGACTTTTCGGCCAAATAAAGCAGGATCGCCATGGATTGGCTCAGGGTGATCTTGCGGCCGAAAGGGGCTTCGTTGTCGATGATCAGCGGCACCTGGCCCATCGGGTTGAGCGCCAGGAACCCCGGCCTGTCCTGGTCCCGCTCGCGCAGGTTTACAGGCGTGGTTTTGTAGGGCAGCCCGGTTTCTTCCAGCGCAACCAGCACCCGGTAAGTGTTACCGGTGGTCCATCCGTAAAGATCAATCATTCCCCCCTCCTGCGACCGGTGCCGGGCTGCGGTCGAGACTGATCTGCAGCTCCTTCATCACCGCACCGAACCCGCCGGCCATCAGGCCGGTAATCCGGCCGGCGCTGAGATCCAGCTCAACGGTGATTTCGCTTGGGGAAGCGGGCTCCATGAAGTGGCCCTGCTCAATCAGCAGCCTTGGCTTGCTCGCACCCAGGTGGTCATAGAGCGCGCAGGCCAACGGGCCCGCTGCCATGCCGGTGGCCGACTCTTCGCTGATGCCGTAACGCGGCGCAAACATGCGGGTGGTGGCGTCAGCAGAGGTAGCACCGGGATCCGTCGTGAACACGTAAAAGCCGATCAGATCCAAGGCTTCGCTGATGGCCTCGAGCTGCGCAAAGCCGGGTTTCACCGCCTTGAGCGCGGCACCGCCTTTGACTGCAACCAGCACAAAACTGTTGCCGGTATTGGCCAGCTTGGGGGAGAAACGCGGATCCAGATCCTCCGGCGTCAGCCCCAGTGCGTTCAGCACATCCTGTTCCTGAACGCCCCGGTCCGCCCACTCAGACGGGTCTTCGTACCGCGGTGCCAGCTGCTCCATATAGGCGGCGCCATCCCGGATGATAATCTTGCGCGGGCCGTCCACGGTCTCTTTCGAGGTCTCCCCCTCACTCACCCGTCCGAGCTCGGCAAGATAGCTGAAGGTAGCGATGGTTGCATGGCCGCAATGGGCGATGCGCCGCGCTGGAGTAAAGAAATCCAGCTTGAACCCCTCGGTTTCAGAGCGGGACACAAAGGCGGTTTCGGACAGGCCGACCTTCTGCGCGATCTCAAGCATTTGCGCGTCGTTGAGGCCGTCGGCATCCAGCACAACACCGGCCGGATTGCCGCCGATCGCCTGCGGTTGGCCGGCCGCGCCGGTGCCAAGCCGCTCCAGGTCTTCGTCGCTCAACCCGTCGCGCCCGGCCTCCAGAAGCTCAGGGTCGCCATGATCTTTGAGGGTGACGAAACCGTTGACGATACGGGCGGTGACTGTGGCTTCAGTGCGGGTCATGCTTTCGGTTCCTTTTCATGAATTGCCGTCAGCATGATCCATCCCTTGCCAGGAATACATTGATATAACTATGATCCAGATTCATGAAAAAAACAGACACCCTTCTGCCCAAGCTGATTCAGAGCTCGCCCTTGCTAGAGGCGATTGCCGAGGAGCAGAACTTTACCCGCGCCGCGGAGCGCCTCGGCATCGAGCAATCGGCAGTCAGCCACAGGATCAAGGCGTTGGAGAAAGCGCTCGGGGTGCCGCTGTTTGACCGCACAACCCGCAGGATCATGCCGACCGAAGCCGGCCGTATCCTGTGTGACGCCGCGCAGCACAGCGGCAGCGCCTGGCGCGCGGCTCTCACCCGTCTGCATGACCTCAAAACCAGCCGCAGCCTGCGCCTGTCGGTTTCTTCCTCGGTGGCGATGAAATGGGTTGTGCCCGCCCTGCAGCGCGCGCAGGACAGCGGGCTGGATCTTCTGGTCGACGTGGATGACCGGCTGGTCGATCTGCACGCAGGCGAGGCCAAAGCCGCAATCCGCTATGGGCTTGGCCCTTATCCCGGGCTGCATTCCGAGCCTCTGCTGCAGGCGGTTCTGCTGCCCGTCAGCCGGCCCGGTTACCTGGGGCCGGTGCCGCTGCAGGACTATTGCCGCCAGCCCGGCGCCCGGCTCTTGGTGGATCGCTTCGGCGAAAGCGACGGCACCGGGTTTAGTTGGCAGGAGTATTTTGCCGGCCGCGGCTGGGATATAGAGTTCGAACGCTCCATCAACGCCTTTGCCCGTGCCGATCTTGCCATCCAGGCTGCCATTGGCGGCATGGGCATTGCGCTCGGGCGCAGCCTGCTGGTGGAAAATGATCTTGAGGCTGGATTCCTGGAAGTTGTTGGCAAGCAGGTGAAATCCCGCGCCCGCTACTGGCTGGTCACCACCCCCGCCAATGCCGCCACCGATGGGTATCAGGCGTTGCGCCAGTGGGTTCATGAAGAGATTTCAACAATCCGCGCACAGCAATCGGAGTTGTTCCGCACGGGCTGATCTCAGAAATCATGAGACCAGCTCATGTACATATGGCTCGCCCCGCCCCCCGTTTCTGAGCTAGCCAGCAGGCAGATGCTCAAGTCTTTGGGGGTGCGGCATGCACTTTGTCCTTTGCGATGTCTTCTCAGATGGCCCGTTCTCCGGCAACAGCCTGGCGGTTTTCCCCGATGCGCGAACACTGGACGGCCGGCAGATGCTGCAGCTGACCCGGGAGCTCAAGCACTTTGAATCCGCCTTCCTAACCGGGCAGGCACTCGCGGACGGAAGCCGGCCATTGCGTGTTTTCGACCTGGAAGAGGAGCTGCCGTTTGCCGGCCACCCGCTGCTGGGCGCTGCGGCCGTGCTGCATGACCTTGAGCAGCCCGCCTTAACGGCAAAGACTGCCTTTGCCTTGGGAGACCGCCGGGTGACTCTGCGTTCTGCCCGCCGCCCAGCTGGGTTTGACGTTTGGATGGATCAGGGGAAGCCCCTGTATTTGGCAGAGCTGAACGGCCCCGCCGCCCGGCAGCTTGCCAGCTGTTTCTCGCTGGCGATTGAGGATCTTGCCCCGGGTCTGCCGCTGGAAGTCATCTCAACCGGGCTTCGCTATCTGGTGGTGCCTGTCCGGCAGGGTTTGGACAGGGCGGCTATCCGTGTACCGGACCTCGAGCAGCGGCTGGCGGATGCAGGCGCTCAGTTTGCTTACCTGTACGACGTCCACCGGAGCGAAGGGCGCCATTGGTCCAACGACGGACGGATTGAGGACATCGCAACCGGCAGCGCCGCAGGCGTCATTGGCGCTTATGCCCATAAGCACGGGCTGCTGAACGCGGCAGGCGGGCTGGACCTGAAGCAAGGGCAATATGCAGGCCGGCCCAGCCGGATTTCGGTGCAGGTGGAGAGCGGCCCGGATGGGATCAAAGCCATCCAAGTCGGCGGTCAGGTTTCAATCCTGGGCACCGGCCGGTTCGAGGTGCTGCCATGACACCTGCCCTGCGCCATATCACCCGCGAAGAAATCTCCGCCCGGCTGTCCCACGCGGCCCTGCTATCGCCAGTGCGCCAGGCGATGATCGCCTACAGCGCAGGAAAGGCAGCGTCGGCGGCTCAGGTGCTGTTCCCTGCGCCGGGCGCCGATGTGCATGTCAAAAGCGCGGCTCTGCCTGGCACCCCCATTTTCACCGTCAAGCTCGCGGGCTGGTCGGAGAGCCTGAAAGCAGACACCGGCAGCGGCCATAGCGGGCTGATCCTGGCCTGCGACTCCAAGACCTGCCAGCCGCTTGCACTGCTTCACGACGGACATCTGATTTCAGACTACCGGACCGGTGCCGCCGGCGCTTTGGCCGCGCACAGTTGCCTGTCTGCCGGACCAGTGGACGCGGCGTTGCTGGGCGCTGGCACGCAGGCGCGCCATCAGATCCACGCGCTGGCGCAATTGCGGGATATCCGCAGCCTCCGCATCTGGGCCCGTCGGCCTGAAGCGGCCAATTCGCTGGCGGCTGCCCTGCAGGCCGGGCTTCCGGCAAGCCGGGTCTCCCCTGCGGGCAGCCCGTCCGAAGCGATGCGCGGAGCCCGACTGGTGGTATCCGCCACCGCCGCCGTAGAGCCTTTGTTCCAGGCTGAAGATGTTGAACCCGGACAGACCGTGATTAGCGTCGGGGCCGATGACGAAGCCAAATGCGAACTGCCCCCGGGCCTGCTCGCCCGGGCCGACAAGGTCTTTACCGACAGTCTCGGACAGGCTCGCGCCTATGGCAACGCAGCCCGCGCCCTGTCTTCTGGCCTGACGGAGGCAGAACTTGGGATGCAGGAATTGGGCGCTGCCTGGGCCAACAATGACCGGCTGCGCAACAGCGAACGCCAAGTCATCGTTTGCAGCCTGACCGGGTTGGGGGTGCAGGACCTTGCTGCGGTTTCAACCTTATTCAACTGGGAAACACCCCGGACGAACTCCGCACCCGCTCAAAAGACCGGATAAAGGCGGCGGCCTTAAGGAACCCGCCGAGGCGAGCGGGACCTGCTTCCGCCTTTTCATAATGATCGATGTGAAAATTTAAGGAGACACGAAAATGACCGACACTCTGGGCTGGAAAATCGAAGGCCATTCGTTCCGGGACGGCAGCCTGCTGGCAGATTGGGAAAAGATCTACCAGGACAGCATCTGGCACTGGCAGTACGACACCCACGAGATGACCTTCGCCATCTACAAACACGATGGCCAGTACTGGAAGCTGTATCATGCCCGTTTTGTGCAGCCCGGCGCCGATGAATATTCTTATGGCTTTGGCGGCCAGGCCTGCCGGATGGTGGAGGTGGAATACACGCGCCGTGCGCGCTCGACCCATTCTCACATGCTGATGGAAAAGGGCGACCGCCAGTGGATCCGGACCTACGAGTACGACCCCGCGATCATGACCGTCAACACCGCCGGTGAGGAGAACGGAAAATACGGCGCACCCTATACCGAAATCCGCAAGAAGCAGTGGGCCTGACCATGGCCGGGCCTCTCTGCATCATTACCGGTGTCGGCGACGCCACCGGCAGCGCCACGGTGCGCAAGTTCATCTCGCAAGGCTACAAGGTAGCCATGATCGCCCGCAACGCGGACCGACTGCAGGCGCTGGCAGACCAGCACCCCGGCGCGCAGGCTTATGCCTGCGACATCTCCGATCTGCAGGCCTTCGAAACCTGCCTGACCAGAATCGAGGCGGAAATGGGTGTGCCCCGGGTACTGGTGCATAATGCGGTGTCGCACAGTTTTGGCCGGTTCCGCGAGCTGGATCCGCTGGAGATCGAACGGAACTTCTGGGTCGCCGAATACGGCAACCCGCCCTGTGCTGCGAAAAATTTCAGCAGTTTGCGCCGAATTCGGAGTTTTTCAACAAAATGGGCGGATAGTGTGAATTCGCTGCAACCGCGAGTGCAACTCCTGCGATCTGTGAAAGCGGTCGTTCATTGTTAGGATCAGTTTCCCCCTCAAATCACCATGCCGACGGCCGAGATAGGTGCTGTACGAGGTTGCACAAGCGTTCGCCACGCAACCGCCGATGCCCGTATGGGCCGTTACCCATCAACTTTGATCCACACAGGGCGACGGGCCCCACTTGCTTGTGGTGCTTTCGGTTCACCGTCTCCGACACGTGCCCAGAATCCTGATTTGCGGGATGTGCTGTTTTGAGCTTGGCAAGATAGGTTGCATGGTCGACCATTCCGCTTGGGCGGATTGGGTCCGCTTCGCCCGCCAGCAGGCCGAGTTTCCCGAGGTATTTTGCGCCGTGCCCATAGGCCTTGGAGCGTGCGCGGTCGAGGATGTTTTCCAGAAGGGCACGGTAGAGGATCGTCGCCGCCAGCGGATGATCGTGTTCCAGAAGGCCCGCAACTTTAGGCAGGATGTGCCAGTCACCTCCATCCCAGCGGTGTGGGTGCGTCGTGATCAGTTTTGCCGCCAAATCAAGTCGTGGCCAGCCCAGGTAGAATTGCAGTGCCACTTCGGGTTCTGTCTTTTCCAGCGCGAAGGCATGGGCGCGGTCTTCGGCCTCGATATCCTCGAAGTCCGGCAGCTGTTTGCGGTGTTCCCGAAGAATGTCGGCGGACAGGCGCGCCTCGAAACAGCGCCAACGCAGGGCCTGTGCGGCCGACCTGTCGCCGGTGGCGTCCAAGATGCGCGCCTCCAGGCTGACCCGTTCTGGCGACAGGTCATCATCAGCTTCGCCGAAGGTACGCCGCCCGGGCTTGCGCACCCACTCCTGCGCCTCGGCGCTGCGACCGATCTCCAGAAGCTGTGCAGCGATCCCCAGCGTATCCTGCATATGCGGCTTCTTCTTGAGCTCCAGCGCGATGAGCAGATTGAGATCCCCCCGCGCCGAGGCAAGGATCTGACGCATCGCAGCCCATTGCGAGGTCATGGAGTAGAACCAGCCATCCGATTTGCGCGCCGCGTCCTCGGCTTGCCGCTCGGCGATGGCGTCTTTCAGATCGCCGTCCCATCGCGCCAAGCTGTCTTGCGGCAGATGCGCCGCCACTGCCTCGGTCACGTCAGCGAGATAGTCATGCGTGCTTTCGCCAAGGGCGGTCATAATCTTCTCGGGCAGCAGATCCGCTTCGGTCGCAGCCAGGCTATGCGCCAGATCGCCGGTCGCATGGATCGCCTGATAATAGACGTCCTGAACGCGGCCCGAGGAATCGTCGACGCGTTCGAACACCTGTTCATGGGTGGCGATGAAGCGCAGCAGCCGGTCTATGGCCAAAGCCGGGGCGGCAGGGCCAAGCTCAGCCGTGATCGTATCGGTCAGGCTGCGCAGGTCCTCGGCAAAGGCGCGGGCCTTGTCCCATTCGATGAAGCTCTTTGCTCGCGCCAGCCCGGACAGCCGCCGGTCGATCAGCTTGGCAGTGGCTTCGGGGCCGGACTTCCCGGCCAGCGCTGCTTTGACCTGCCGCCGGAACCCCGCATTGCGCTCTGCTTCTTCCAGAACCAGCTGCGCGAGCTTGTCGGCACCGAGGTCTTTCAGCTTGTCTGTGGACAGGACAGGTTTGCGGGCCATGGGCAGGTCTCAACTTTGAACTTTTGCCCCGATAAGTGCCTTGGTCAGATCGTGAGTGCAAGTATCGGGTGTTTGATCGACCAAGCGTTCCAACATGAACCAATGTCCCGCGTGACTGACCTTCAAATGGTTGACGACCTCGCACATGCCGCGAATGGCCGGTCTTGTGAGGCTGCGCTGCAACATCACCGAAGGTAAGCGAACGGCAGGAATGGGCCGAATACAGTGCATTCAGTAGGTGGAGGGGCAACGAAACGCTACCCCTCTTGTCATTTCACCTCTTTGAATTGCCTCCCTTCGAAGATCCAACGGGGTTCGCCGCGTTGGAGTTGACCGTGGAGCGCCCAGGTCTCGTCTTGACGGGTAGCGTCGGCTTCCGCCTTTTCGGCATCAGCTAGCGCGGCAAGCCGTTCCATCGCCAGACGGCGGTTCTGGTGCTGCGAGCGGGTGTCGCGCACGATGACGGCGTAGACTTGCCCATTGCCGCTGGTCCAGCGCGCCCTGATTGCGCTCGAGGTCTTGTTTTGGTGCTGGCCGCCGGGGCCTCCTGCGCGAATGGCCTGCATTTCAACGGAGGCCGGATCAATCCCCACTGCGTCAGTGGCCGCAGGCAGGCGGAAGATCTGCACAAACCAGTTCTTCCGTTTGTGCCTGGGGCACAGCTCGCTCTGACACCGCCAAAGCACGGTACCTTCAACGGCGCACGCCAATTCGGTAGCCTGAGTGCCGCTCAGGATCACCACCGCTGAGGCGGGGCCGTAGAAGAGGGCATCATCCAGAGGTAAAGCAGATGCCCAATCCGCCGTGCCTACACCGCATCTTTCCATTTGGCCTGGGTCACGTAAACGATGCTATCATCAACACTGACCATTACATCGCTATCCTGAATATTGACCTGCAGCTTCATCGAGCGACTTGCAAGGTTTCCCAAGTCACGGGTATTCGCCTCTGAAAAATTGACAACTTGCAGGTTGTCAAACCGGGTGGTGCTGTTTTTGATTTTTTCCCACCACACCTCAGCCGTCCTGCCATAACTATAGACAATCACCTCTTTGGCTTTGCCACAAGATTGACGAACAATCTTCTCGCTTGGAAGTCCTAACGCCACCCACAATTCAAGCTCGCCACTCAGGCTTTTCTGCCAAATGTCTGGCTCATCATCAGTTGAAAGGCCCTTAGTAAGCTCCAATTGTTCATGGGCATTCAGTGCAAAAGCGAGAAGACGCACCATCATCCGTTCATCCGTCTCCGACGGATGTTTGGCAACGGTCAGCTTGTGGGTCTCATAATAGTGACGATCCATATCGGAAACGGAAAGCTCAACTTTATAAATGGTGGCTTTTTGCGCCATGACTTTTCCCGGACTAGCGATGATAGGGATCTTTAGAGCGCAGCGTGGCTTTGTGAAAGCGGAAAGCAACTGGCATCATCCGCGACGTTTTCGACCCACCGCCGACCTTAAAGCCATCACAGTGTTGAACTGAGCACGAATGGCTGGTCTGGGGAAGCTGCGACGCAGCGTCTAGCGAACCGGGCAGCGGCGGCTGTGGGCCGCCTTTGCAAGCGGCCCATATTCTTCAAATTTCCACGCTTTCGGAGATCGTGAGGGCATCTTCCAGCTCGACGCCGAGATAGCGGACGGTGCTGTCCATCTTGGTATGTCCGAGCAGGAGTTGAACGGCCCGCAGGTTGCCAGTCTTTCTGTAGATACGCGGGTTATAACCGCCTGCTCAAGCATCAGGGGAACACGATCCGGCTGGCCTGCTGCCGGGCACACGCCCGGCGCAAACTCTTCGAGGCCGCCAAATCCAGCAAAGCCGCTCCGATTGCTGACGATGGCCTGATCCAGTTCCAGGCTCTCTACCGCATCGAAAAGGACATCCGGGGCCAATGCCCGGAGGATCGAAAAGCGGCGCGCCAGGAGCGCTCAAAACCGCTGATCGGTCAAATGGAGAACTGGCTCAAGGAAAACCGCACCTGCGTCTCCGCCAAATCCCCCATCGGCGAGACCCTGAACTGCATCTCCGAATACTGGGCAGGTCTGACGGGGTTCCTCGACGACGGCCGCGTGGCACTGGACTCCAATTTCCCCTCCCGGCAGATTGCTGCGCAATCGCCTGCCGGGCAGTGGTGCGAGCGGACAATCCGGCCGATAGCGAACGGATGGTCATTATACACCTCCTCTTTAAGTGTTTGGAAACATTGGAAGCTGATCTGTAGAATTGCTCCGACACGGGCGCTCTTTCCACTTTATCGCGGTCTGGACTGGCTCCGAGTGTAAG